>JBFHGF010000102.1:0-9364 GCA_041583335.1 Bacteriovoracaceae bacterium | reverse complement strand
GAAAGAGGAATTGTTCCTCTCTATGTAGAGTTCAAAAACTTCGATGATATGTTTAAGGCGATTCATAAAAATAAGGTCGACCTCATTATTGTTAATAAATATATTGGGGCTGAATATGAGCAGCGTATGGATCTCTATAAAACCAATATTACCTTTTCTCCTTCGGTCCTTAACTTTATAGCTTCCAATCAAAATAAAGATCTGCTTGTTGCTATAGATCAGTGGCTAAAGATACTTAAGAAAGAGAAGAATTCGGCTTATTACATGGCCGGGAATAAGTGGTTGGCCCTTAAAGCTAAAAAAGAAGTTCCGACTTGGATTTTCTTTATTTTGGGTGCGATATTGGTCATTACGATTGGGGTCGTGGTGGTGAACAGGAAACTTAAACGTATGGTGGAAGAGCGCTCCGAAGAATTGGCCAAAACGATGGTTCTCTCCTATATCGGCATGCACACCAGTGAGATCGTGCATAACCTTAATAATGCTCTTGCTCCTATTGTGATGTACTCAAGTTTTTTAGAGAGGAAGTATCCAAAAGATGAAGAGCTAAAGAAAATTAAAATTTACGCTAATCGGCTGAAAGAGAGTATCGAATTGATCTTGAAGAAGAACCAGCTTATCAAAACTAATGAAAAAGCGGATGAATTCTTTGTGGATGATTTTGTGAAGCAGGATTTAGAATTTAATAAAATCCTCCCTCCCTTTAAAACCCTAAATAATATTCAAGTGAATCTTGAAGCAGACTGCTTTATCAAAATGAATCCACTCGACTTTCAGCAGGTTCTCAGTAATTTAATTGATAATGCCACCGATGCGATGGTTTATTCGGAGAAGAAAATCCTAAAGGTTTCCACTCGCAAACGGGGTCATGACTTTATTTTAGAGGTATCGGATACGGGGGGAGGAATTCCTGAAGATATTAAAACTCAAATTTTTGAGCCTCATTATTCGACTAAAGAAAAAAATAAAGATTCAAATGTAAAAGGTGGAACAGGGCTGGGCCTCTATTCCGTTAAACGTTATGTTGAAAAATATGGTGGCCAAATCAACCTCGATTCTGTGCGCGACCTGGGAACAACCTTTACGATTATCCTTCCGGTGGCCTGCGCTTCAAGAGGCATCGAAATTAAATCGGCCAGCTAGGGAAGATTAGTCACAAGAAAGAGTGCTGTCTTCACTATTGGTAATAAAGCAAAATTCAGCATTGGTCTTGAAGTAGGCCTTTCCACCCATGGCCGAACCATCATAAGTGAGAAGAGAGATGTTGATGAGGTTTTCAAGGTCATCGGCAGAAATATCTTCACCGCTTATTTGTTTATCATTACATTCTAAAGTTTCTCTATCACCACTAAATAAGCAAAGTGATTCATTGACACGGTAATAGGTCTTTCCCATGGCGTGTCCATCTAAGGTGATCACTTTTGATTGCTCAAGCTTCTTAAGTAGTTGAATTGCCTCTACTCCCGAGATGGTCGAGTTGGCGGCAAAGGCCTGAGTCATAGAAAGAATAATTAGGGTAAATAGACATTTTAGTTTCATGGAAATCCTCCGTATGGGCCTATTATGCCTTTAAGGCCTATCTTTTAGGAGGGGGGCGATATTAAATACGGCCGGTGTCTTATTTTCATACAATAATAAGTGCTCATAAGGGGCTTTTTCTGTGAAATTCTCTAAAAAAATTACTAAGTTATGGGTTTTATCTTCCCTAAAATGGGTCCTCCGATTAGGTTAGGTGACGTTAAGAAGAGACCCCAGGGATTATCTATGAAGCTTATACTTAGGTTAGTGGCATTGTATTTCAGCATTTTCGAAACTTATGGCAAAGAGCTTAAGCCTATCGATTTTTACCTCTTTTTTGGCCGTAAAGAGGTGAGTCCAACTATTTTTCCCAAAGGTGCTCTTAAATATCAAGATATCAAGTCTTGGAAGTTCAATACCTATGAAGAGTTCCTTGATCAACTCAACTTTCATAAGCCTCAATTCTATGAGAATGAAGTTTTGATCCACTCATCAAGTAGTTTACAGCCATCATCATTAGATGCTCCTCGTGTACTGCTCTTTGGTGAAGGGGTGGTGATGGCCTTTAGTGAAGAAAAATCCTTAGAAGAAAGACGCGTTGAAATGGTCGAGTTTGATCGCAAAGAAGCGCGTTTCATCCCCCGAGAAATAAAATTTGATGGCGAGCAGGTAACTTTCAATGATCAACCAACGAGCTGCCGCGCTTGTCATGGACAACCGTTTCGCCCTATTTGGAATCCCTATGACTTCTGGGCCCGTGCGTATGGAAGTAGGATTGGACGCTTGGGAAGTGATCAAGAACTTGCGGCCTACCATCATTACTTTGAGGATCGCAGCTCCGGTATTCGGCGTTTTCTTAAGAAAGATGCTGTACCAGAGGGAGATCACTTCTTTCTCAATTCTATTGAGGCCTTTACCGGCTATATGAATACTTTAAATAGTATGACGATGGGTAAGTTTCTTGCACAACAAGAGTTGGGAAGTTTTAAATACCCTCTGCAGTGGATTCTCAATAATTGTGGCACAGGCACTTAAGGAGAAGAAAACTTTAAAGCTCTCTTTCCTGATGAGGTCTGGAAGGGGATGACGATTTCCTTTGATGACTTGAAAAAAGATACCTTCGCCGCTCGTACTTGGTTTAAGGCCTACTCGGATCAAATCTATGCCAGTGTCTTCCCCAATATCACTGAGGAGTATTTCTTCATCGATCACAATCGCTTAATCGATGAAGCCGATACGGTAACTCGAATGCGCTTCCTCTTGGAAAATAAAGGCGTTTCTTTGCGAAGTCTTGTTCTTAGTCACGGGGCCAATGACTACTTCTTCTCTACACCCAATAATTTCATTGCCGACTTAAACGATACGTATTCTCACTACCTGAAAGTATCCGAGGGCAATCTTCCTACCCTTATTGATAATGGGATTTTATTGGCCCGTCCTCTAGGAAGGTGCGAAGAGCTTGCCCGTTTATCTTTGGCCACCATGAAAGAAGAGGAGCTTAGTCAAAAAGTAACTCAGGTGCATTTTAATCGCCCCGGCAAAGACCTCTCTGCCTTGGGACGTTGTATGAAGTGCCACACTCTCAAATATAAAGAAGGGAAGACTCGAGCTCCCTATATACCCTTTGACGACTCGGCCAAGATGAAGGAGCTCTTTAAGAGCACAGGGCTTGCGCAGGAGATGAAGTATCGTATCACCACAGAGGATCGCTTTGATCAAATGCCTCCACGCACTCCTTTATCGAAAGAAGAGAGGGCGGCAGTTATCGAGTATATTGATACCTTGAAAAAATAGTTAGTTTTAAACTAATTACTTTTTAAAATAATACGAATATTAATAGATTGTTTTGTGGTGCATAATCCAAGGTTATGGATACCCTCACAGCTTCTAGGCCATTACCGTTGAGCCATTGCTTCCCGTGGAAGGAGGCCAAGGTTGCGCTTGAAGAGCAGGGCTGGTTTATTTTGCCGTCCTTTCTTCCCTCGCAAATCAATGGAAGTTTGTTGGAATCGTTTCAGCACAAACTTCAAAATGATCAATTTCGTTTGGCCAAAGTAGGTAAAGACTTACAGCGCAGCTTAGAAAAAAAAATTCGCCTAAGCCAAACGGCTTGGATTGAGTCGTGGGATGAGAGTGCGGAGCTAAAAGCTTTGAATGACCTCTTCGCTGAGCTGGCCCTAGAGATGAATCAGCATTTCTTTTTAAATATGAAGCGTTGGGAATCTCAAATGGCACTCTATCCCCATGGTGGGTTTTATAAGAAACATCTCGATCAATTGCGAAGTGGAGAAAATCGTATCATGACTTGTATCTTCTATCTCAACGACTGTGATGATGGGGGGGAGCTTGTTATTTACGACCGTGACGATATCAAACGAAAAGTGGCAACGATTGCTCCTCGACGAGGAACTTGTGTCATCTTTTTTTCTAGACAGATCTTTCATGAAGTTCTGCCTTCTTTTGCACCACGCTTTAGTCTGACCACATGGCTACGCCATGATCAAGACCCTCTCCTTTCTTGATTACTTGATATAGCTTGAGGCCATTGCAATATTTTCGCTGTGGCTTCTGATCTTTCTAAGGGCCACGATCATATCTGAATAAGTGATGGCCGAAAGGGCCGGGTATTCACCTTGTCCAACCCTTTCAAGATGACGGTCGCGAATGTCATTGGCATCTTCTCGTAGTTGAGCAGACTTTCTTGTGGCCACGCTCATATCAGTAGGTTCATTATTGGCAAATTGTCCGGTTGTTTCATTAAAGTACTCTTTCACTTTAGCAAAGAGGGAGAAGAAGTCTTTAGCAGCTCCATTGTAGAGAACTTTAGAAAGATCTCCTCTTTCAGTATAGGAAGCAAGGTAATCAAGGTAGTCGGCAACAGATTCAAGCTCGTCGGCAATCCTTACATAAGATCCTGCTGCCACACTTTCCTCTGAACTTAGGGCCATTTCTTGAACCTTTATTAAGAAGACTGTGATTTCTTTTTGAATATTATCCGTGATTTTTTCGTAGTCTTTAACTTTTAATCGTTTTTCTCTGAGTTCGGTGGAACTGAGTTCTCCTGAGTAGATTTCTTCGATTACACGATACATTCTCTCAACGATATCAATCATTTTATTCGTTTCTGCTTTCGCTTGGGCCAAGGCCGTGGCAGGAATAACTGCTCTGGGATCACCAAGCATAACCAAGTGGTGTTGCTCCTTTGTTCTGCGATCAGGAGTAATCTTGGTGACGAAAGCCGCTAGAGTATTGAGAAAGGGAAGGAAGCATAGAGCTGAAGCCACATTGAATACAGTGTGTCCTGAGGCAATGTGAACGGCAATATTAGAGAATTCTCCGTTCGCTCCAATTTCAGCAGGATCTCCGGGTACAAGCCAATCGATAAATTCAACATAGTAAGGAAAGAAGCTGAAAATGATAATCACACCAATCAAGTTGAATACCGCGTGAGCACGTGATGCTCTAACGGCATTGATATTTCCTCCAACAGAGGCAAGTAGGGCGGTGATGGTTGTTCCGATATTTTCACCAAGAACAAGTGCGGCCGCAGTATGAAACGGAATCACACCAGTTGTGGCCAAGGCCATAGTGATCCCGAGCATTGCTGAAGAAGACTGGATCACAACAGTGAGTAGACAACCCACCAAGATACTGGCCAAGTATGCTCCATAGTGTTGTCCGCTAAAGTAAGCGATAGCATCCAAGAATTCAGGCATGGAGCGCAGAGGTTTAAAGGCTCCACTCATAATATCGAGACCGAAGAAAACCATCCCAATTCCAAACAGTACGCGACCTGATTGACGCCAGCTATTCTTCTTGGCAAAGAGCATGGGGAAAATTCCCAAACCAATAAAGAGAAGTCCGTATTTTCCAACTTTAATCGAGATAATCCAACCCGTGATGGTGGTCCCGATATTAGCTCCAAAGATGATTCCAATGGCCTGAGTCAGCTGCATTAAACCAGCATTAACAAATCCAACCACCATAACTGTGGTTACTGAGGAGCTTTGCACGAGCATGGTCACCAGAACTCCAACCGCGAGTGCGTAGACTCTATTCTTGGTTAGGGTGTTGATGATATTCTTAATGGCGTCTCCGGCAACAGACTGCAGGGCCTCAGACATAGACTTCATTCCGTAGAAGAAGATCCCTAGGCCACCAAGAACAGAATAGATAATTTTAAAAACTTCCATAAGATTAGCTCGTTTGCTTTTAAGATTTTACAAAAATTGATTTCTCTAAAAATACCTTTTATTGGAATAGCGAACTAGGAGACCGGTAATATTTCCCGCTCATAAAAGGGATTGATAAAGTTTTAGTCACTTCAAAAATAGTCTTTTTTCACCTTTTGAAAAGCTTTTAATTTCCAGTGATTAGCTCTGATTTTCAGTATTTCAAAGTCAATGAAAGTGCTTTAAAAGTTTTATTAGGATTGTGTTAGGATGGGCCTTTGGCCTACCTAGTATTAGATGCTTAACGGAGGGCGTATTTTAGGGTTTTGTTAAGCCACTTGTGCGTGTATTTTAAAGGGCTAATTAGACAAATTTGGACATTTTTATTTTATGTCTCATTTAAGGGTAATATAGGGCAATGAAGATTCAATTCAATAATAGTTATAGTGAGCTACCGGAAGACTTTTTTGAAAAGGTTATGCCGGAGCGCTTTCAAAATCCCAAGCTGATTGCCTTTAATGAAGATCTGGCCCAAGAGTTAGGAATTGATTTTGAGGGAGCTTCTCCAGAGGAGTTGGCCCTTATCTTTTCAGGCCAAAAAATTCTTGAGGGATCGCGGCCCATGGCCTTGGCCTATGCCGCCCACCAGTTTGGCCAATTTGTTCCTCGCCTTGGTGATGGCAGGGCCCATCTTCTTGGTGAAACTCAGGGGTTTGATATACAACTTAAAGGCTCTGGCCAAACAAGCTTTTCGCGCCGAGGAGATGGACGCTCCGGACTGGGTCCAGTGATTCGTGAGTATATTGTAAGTGAGGCCATGGCCGCCTTAGGGGTTCCCACAACCAGAGCGCTGGCCGCTGTGACCACTGGAGAGTTTGTAACAAGGCAAGTATTTGAACCTGGTGGGATCTTCACTCGAGTGGCGCCCGGGCATATTAGGGTGGGAACTTTTCAGTACTTTGCCTGTCGCGAAGAAATTGAAAACCTTCGTATCCTCTTTGATTACACGATAGAGAGAAATTATCCCGAGCTTAAAGATTTAAGGGGAGTTGAACAGATTTTGCAATTACTCAAACAAGTTGCGCTGAAGCAAGCAAAGCTGGTGGCCAAATGGATGGGGCTTGGCTTTATCCATGGAGTAATGAATACCGACAACTTCTCTGTGGGCGGATTTACCCTAGATTTTGGCCCTTGTGCTTTTATGGATGAGTATAAGGCCGACAAGGTATTTAGCTCCATTGATCGACAAGGTCGTTATGCCTATAGTAATCAAAAGGCCATCGCTCAGTGGAACATAGTTCGTCTCGCTGAGTGCTTAATTCCACTTCTTATAAAAGAAGGAGTGGAAGAGGATCAGGTGGCCAATTTATTGAATGAGGCCCTCGCCGGTGTTCCCGAACAATTTGAACATTTCTATTGGATTGAGATGGCCAAGAAATTTGGTCTGGTCTTTAACTTTATGGCCTACGATTCTAAGAAAGAGTTAATCTCTCTTGTCTCTAATTTTCTAGAATACCTCGAAGAAGAGGAATTGGATTTCACCCTCACTTTTCGAAAACTTTCTGAACAGCAATATGATGATTTCCCCCAGCGTGATAAGTTTAAAAAATTTAAGGAAGTTTGGTTACATCTTTCACCCGATTTTGAACTTATGAAGGCGAATAACCCTTGGTATATACCAAGAAATCATCAAGTGGAGCAGGCCATTGTTGAAGCTAGAGAAGGGGACTACACTAAATTCTTTGAAATGATAGAAGTCTTAAAGAGACCTTTTACATATCAAGAAAAGCTTCATCAGTATGCAACAGCGCCTCTGAAGAGTGAGCGAGTTACCGAAACATTTTGCGGGACTTAATCAATTGGTCTCTGTGGCGCCTAGAATATCTTGGGCCTGCCATTGCTTAGAATCTTCAGAGAGTTCAGAGATAAGCTCGTTAAAGAACGCAAGAGAGTGTTGTTCGAAATCAGGATTGCCGAGAAATTGAACGGTCTCTCTCCACTGCGGAGATTGCAATAAGCGTGAGCGTAGAGCGGCCAGCATGAGGTCGGCGTAGCTAGGAGCGGTGAAGGTAAAGTTGAGTGAGAGGGCCTGAGTCTGGGCATGGGTTTTGTGCCAAACACCGCGAGGAAGAAAGAGTAGAGAGCCAGGTTTAAGCTCTATTTCAATGGCCTCTTCCTCTGGGAATTCATTGGGGAAATCTTCATGGGTGTAGGAAGCGAGCTCAGGACTAGGTTCATGTCCGATCGTGTGGCGCTCAAGAGGATTGGCCACTGTGTGATTGGGAGCAATCCACCACTTCTTCGTACCCGTTATTTGAAAAATAAAATTAATATTTTGATCAAAGTGAGGGTCCGTCCCCTTATCTTTTGCAATCAAATAAATCAGACTTCTCGCATAGGTCATCTGAGAAAATCCGAGTTCACTTTTTAATTGATCGAGGTAATGGTTAAGCTCTGGCACGAAGCGATTGGGATCATCAAAGAAGAGACCACTTCCTTCTTTTTGGAAGAGCTCAAAGGCCTCTGGCGCAGCTAGTGCTGTCGAGTTAACTTCATCGGCCGTTCCCTTCAGGTAGGCATTGACTTCAGCAGGCCACTGATCAATGAGACCTTTGACACTCGTAAGGAAGGGGAGCTCTTTTAGGGATTCAGCGTATGGGTGGTTGTGCTCGACCATAGGAGAGTTTCCCAAGTAGCGTTCCAAGAATTCATGGCGTCCGAGACTTGGGAAAAGTTGATCTAGGCTAAAGTCGAGCATAGGTTTATTCGTCGTCTTCTTCAAGCTCGAGATTGTCGTAGACAGTAGTGATGTCGTCATCATCTTCAAGGAGCCCGATAAGCTTTTCGATTTGCTCTCTGGTTTCCGCATCAGCTTCTTTGTGATTGAGAGGGATTCTCTCGAGACTTGCTTCATCAGGAGTCACATTTAGCTCTTGAAGCTTTTCTTGAATGGTTCCAAAAGTTTCCATTGGCCCTTTGATTTCATAGAGTCCATCTTCAAGCTCTACATCTTCTGCGCCGGCATCGATCAGCTCAAGAGTGAATTCATCTTCATCAATTCCTTCAGCGGGAACCATGAAAACGGCCTTTCTCTCAAAAATAAATTCAAGTGACCCATTTACACCAAGAGAACCACCACATTTTTTAAAGTAGCTGCGTACGTTACCCGCAGTACGAGTGGTATTGTTGGTTGAAGCTTCGATAAATACTGCAACTCCACCAGGTCCATATCCTTCGTAAGTTACATCTTCGTATCCTACGCCATCCGTTCCTTGACCTTTTTTGATCGCACGATCGATATTGTCTTTTGGAACGTTAAACTTTTTACATCTTTCTACCGCAACTCTAAGAAGGAAGTTCGTTTCAACATCCGGACTACCACTTTTAGAAGCTTTAAATACATCTTTAAGTGCTCTGGTATAAACTTGAGCCTTTGCTCTGTCAGAAGCACCTTTCTTGGCCGCAATTTTTGCAGATTTTCTTCCCATTTTCTTACCTTTATTTAAGATGGCATTGGTCAATGCAGAATTTATAGGTGCCCCATTATAGGAAAAACGACGCCCATTGAATAGAGCTGAAACGAGTCTAATCGTGGTTCAAGTGCTTGAAATTTTGTATCACTTTTTGTGCAGTGAGTTTATAGTCATGCGAATTGAAAAAGATGAGACCCCATG
>JBFHGF010000101.1:0-9404 GCA_041583335.1 Bacteriovoracaceae bacterium | reverse complement strand
CTTTCTTATTTGGTGGTCGCAACCAATTTCTTTGTAATTCAGGGCTAGGATAAATCTTTAAATACTTTTGGTAAAGGATATTTGATTTCACGAGGTTATCGATCTTGCCAAGCAAGAGGTAGTATCCATTCCACCATTTGGACTTATTCTTAAGCAATGCATTCATTCTTTCCGTCACAGCAAATTGCTGTTGAAAATTGAAGCCCTTATCGAAGATCAATTCATCATATTTTTCAGAAACTTTGGTCATAATCTCTTTGTCCCACTCTTTTCCATGGAAATTTCCTCCCACAAGGGTCTCTAAACCCTTTACCTGGGCATATTCTTTAAAATAACCTTTTTGTGAGCGAATATAATCTTCAAGAAGCAAAATAGAAATTTCAAGTTTACTCAAGTCCAGTGTTCTAATGAAGGGTACACTCAATAAGAAAATTACCTCATCAGAGTTACTTGGAAGAGCAAAATGAGTCACATCCGGTGTGTTCACCAAAAGGATTTTAAACTTCAACTCTAAGATCCCCATCTGTTCGAGGAAATCTTTAAAAGAATCCTCAAGTCCATACTCAGGTTTCTGAAAATTCCACTTCAAGACCGTGACATTCTTTACAATCCAATACTCTGAAAAGAAGCTCCAAAAGTCTTCTTGTTGAGGAAGATCATATTGAGCGATCAGCTTTTGGCTAATCGTCTTTCTTTTATTAACAATCTTTTTTTTCTTTTTAACGGCCTCTTGACCCAGACGATCCTTTTCTAGGACCTTACGAATGCGATCAAACTCAATGGGTTCAACCGTAAGGTTAATTGCCTCACTCAACTCTTCTTCTTTCTTAGACTCTTCATCTCCTGCTTTAGAATCAGCAGCAAATGAAGAAATACCCAAAAAGAATGAGGCTGATAAAACCAAGTGAAGGAGGTTTTTTTGAAAATTTATCATTGACCTCCTCCTTGAATCTTTGATTTTCCTTGCACATATTGATCGTTAAGTTTTCCCCAGTAGAACATATCCGTAATGCTTAGATTAAGGTCGTTAAAAAACTTGGGATACTTATCCGAAAAACACTTCTCTTTCTTTGGCGAGAGATAGATTTTATCAATATGACCAATATAAGGTCCCACTTGAACCTTCAAATAATTACCCGAAATAATTTCATGGCCTTTTTCTTTTAAGACTTTTACCGGATGGCCACATTCAAGAGTAGAAAGCGACTGAGAGTAGCGAGAAGGGTTTTTATGGACATGACCGAAAAGGTGGTTAAAGTAGACCACACGAGAGACTTCCGTCTTGGCAAAAGATGAAGACAAAAATAATACAAAAAGTAAAAAGCCTAGGCCTTTATTCATTAAACCTTCCAACGAAACTGGATCGTTTCCCATTCGTGACACTGAGGACAGCGCCAAAAAATTTCATCCGAGTTATATCCACAATTATTACAATAGTGCTTAGTTAAAGACTGGTGTAAGTTTTCAAGAAGAGCATCCACCTGATCAACAACCTCTTCCCTTTTTCCTAGTTGAATTAAGATTTTAATATATTCCGTTTTGACCACATCTGAAGCATTGGGGTGAGATTGCATATAACTGCTCAGAACATCATAAGCCTGTTCAATATTTTTATTTTGCTTCAATAGTCTAACCTTCGTAAGAATCACTGATGGTGACTCATTGAGGTCATGATCATCCATTTCTAAAAAGAAAGACTTGATAAGCCCAAAGCGCGTTTGATAAGTTTCCTTTGTCTTATCATCACCTTTAAACCCTTCGGAAAGAGATTCAAAGATAAAAGAAGTGTACATGGGATGTTCTTTTAAAAGTTCAATCATCAAGTCTTTCGCCTGATCCATATGCCCCATAGTTAGGTATAGACGTAGCTTTAAAATCTTTGCAGAAACTGAAGGCGCAAAACGAAAAGCATCTTCCAAGTCTTCATTACATTGAGCGAAGTCCCCTCTTTCAAATAACGCTTTTGCTTTTTGTACAAGAATATGAGAAATAGTTTCGGCCTGATTTTCATGGCCAACTTTTGAAAGCATAATGCGATAATTATAGGCTTGATCCCAATTTTCAATATCTTCGTAGATACGACATAGAGACTGGATCACTTCATATTGATCGCGATTGATCCTCAGAACATCTTTATAAGTTTCAATCGCCTTATCCACGAAGCCACCCTTATCGAAATCAATGGCCAATTCTTTTAATGAACGAAGGCGATCAGCTTCACTGATATTTTCCCGAGCAATAAGACTGCGGTGGATAGAAATGGCCTTATCAATCTCTCCATTTGAGCGAAAGAGACCCCCTAAGGCAAAGTAGGTATCAATCGTCTCTCTATTGATATCAACAGCATTAAGGAACTCTTTAATCGCGAGGTCTTTATTTCCAGAAATAAGATATTGAGTAGCATTAAGAAAGACTTTGGACTGAGCTTCAAAAATGGAGTTACGGTAGCGCTTAGAGAGCTTAACCCCTGTATCCTTCTCAGAGAGATAGTGATAAATAAGGATCAGCGTGAGTCCAACTGCAACGGTGGCCAATAAATGTTCCTGTAACCATACTAAATAGACTTCCAACGCTACTCTCCTGACGAGTCAATTATTGGTACATAAGGATAGGACTTTCATCAGCATGATTTTCAAGCTTATTGGAAATACGTCCAAGAAACTTTGAAAACATACTCAAATCAGTTGAGGCCTCATCAATATTATCCATAAGGGCCCAAAATCCCTTTTTCTTTTTCTTTTCAATATATTTAAGCCCGAACTCTTTTTCAATTTTTAACTCTTCATGAATTTTACGACCGGCCTGCCAAAGGCTGGCCACTTCATCCACAAGGCCAAGCTTTTGCGCTTGCTCACCACTGAAAATTTGTCCTTGGGCCAATTCCCTTAGATCACCCTTAATCTTTTTACCACGAGTTCTCTCGATATCTCGAATAAACTGAGAATGTACACCAGTGATCATATTGTTGAGGATATCTCTTTCCTCTTGGGTCAGTCCACGATTGGGCTGTCCCATATCTTTATAGCGTCCGGCCGTTATATTTACCTGCTTCACCATGGCCCACTCATAAAGCTTGGAGAGGTCAAGGTTTTGCATGATCACACCAATAGATCCCGTGATAGTACCAGCATTAGAGTAGATGCGACGAGCACCAGCTCCGAGATAGTATCCACCAGAAGCCGCAACTGAACCAAAGCTAGCATAGATCGGTTTTCCTTCCTTCCCTTCTGACTCTTCATACAATTCATCAATTCTTCTCATCTCTTCGTAGATTTCTTGAGTAGGAGCGACTGCTCCACCAGGAGAATTAATCCTCATAATGATGGCCTTGGTCTCTTTATCCTCAACTGCTTTTTCAAGAAGTTCAATGGTCTTTTTAGAGTCCATAATTACGCCATTAACTTCAACAACAGCGATACTCATAGGATCTTTAGATGAAGAAAAACTAATTCCTCTTCCATCTTCCCCACTCCCTGCGAGATTCTTAATGGTATAAGATGCAAAAATCATCAAAAGAACAAAGGACAAGAAAACGACTAATAGAATTCCCAAAACGGCTTTATTATTTTTTGTGGTCACGGACTCACTCCTCAATCTTCCCTAGAAGACCTATTCAGTAAATTAAATACCTCTCTAGTCTCCCAAATTATCGTTTTTCCGTAAACTGAGGCTTTTTTACCTGTCCATTTAAGTCGGAAAAGCCTTTATTTAGACCTCGGCTAAAGGTAGGAGCGGAAAAGTCCGATAAAACTAGGGAATGGCCTACTCTAATAGACTTTTGGCCATAGGAGGAAGAAATGAAACTCGGTCACGCTATGATTATCACTTTTGTTCTAGGCTTTTTTGCCTTTAGTGCTCATAGTGAGGAGTATAAGGCTCCAAAGCTAAACTTCAAATCTTCCCACCAATCAAAAGACTATAGTATTGCTCAAGAAAAAGATTTTAGAGAATTTGGTGAGAATACTTACCGTGTTCAAGAAAATGACTATTCAGATCGTAACTTGGCTTCAGAAGTAGAACCTGAACTTCCAGAAGATGGAAGAAACCCTTCTTCTCGCCCTGAATCGAAGCCAGAACAACCTGAGGTTCAGCCTAAATCTTGGCAGTACAATCAGAAATAAGATTTTATAGAATTAAAGAAGTCCTTAATCCCAGAGGTTAAGTTTATCTTCCATCGACTTGAGCTGCCCGCAAGCGGCCAAGATATCATCACCTTTCGTGGTTCTCACAGTACAGGTAATTCCATCACGATTAAGGCTTTCCATAAACCAACGAATCTTTTGGTCACTAGGTCTTTTAAAGCGACTATCGGGATATTCGTTAAAAGGAATGAGATTTACCTTAGACTCTCTCTTGTCTAAAAGTTCTAAAAGTCCATCAAGGTCTTCTTGGCGATCATTAAACTCGTCAATCAGAATGTATTCATAAGTGATACGTCGATTGGCCTTCAAAGGAATTTTCTTAATGGCATCAAAGAGACGAGTCAGGTCAAAGGCCTTGTTAATGGGCATAAGTTCCGTACGAATCTCGTTGTGAGAAGCGTGAAGAGAGATGGCAATATTCACAGGAGGGAAATCCCACAATTTTTCAATTTGTGGAACCAGTCCAGAAGTCGAAAGAGTAATCCTTCTCTGTCCTATTCCAATCCCCTTCTCCTCCATAAAAACTTGAGTGGCGACTTTTACATTTTCATAATTATGAAGAGGTTCACCTTGACCCATATAGACAATATTGGTGAGGCGCGCCTCTTGATCGACTTTTTCCTTAAGCCATTTTGTCACGGCCACAAATTGTCCAACCACTTCTTCGGCCTTGAGGTGGCGCTTTAATCCCATCGTTCCCGTGTGACAAAAAGTACAGCCAATGGCACAGCCTACTTGAGAGGAAAGGCAAAGGGTTAGGCGTTTATTAGCAGGGATGGCAACCGTTTCGACTGTTTGACCATCAGACATTCCCACGAGAAATTTACGCGTTCCATCTTTTGAAAGTCCATGCCACACAACCTTGGGTAGTGACGTATCCATCTGTTCGAGGATATGCGACTTCACTTTCTTTGAAACATTGGACCAGCTTTCAATATCAAAATTCCAATTTTGATAGAGCCAATTATAGACCTGCGAAGCCGCAAATTTGGGCAGTCCCTGCTCGACAAAGTAATCTTGAAGAGCAGATAGAGTAAATGCATAG
The DNA here is from genome assembly GCA_041583335.1 of Bacteriovoracaceae bacterium. GTDB lineage: Bacteria > Bdellovibrionota > Bacteriovoracia > Bacteriovoracales > Bacteriovoracaceae. The sequence continues at coordinate 4,217 of JBFHGF010000101.1, read as the reverse complement.
AGTGAAGGTCGTTCCATATAAAATCCTGTAAGGCCCATAAGTAGCCCAGAACGCCATAAAAATCAATGCTTATGAAAATTCTAGTGGGTTTAATCCCTAAAGAAGTAGGCCCCTGTCATAAAGGGCTTCATCGAATCATTTAAGAGAAGCATCCCTTCTAGGTCTTCGATTTCATTGAAGTTGAATTTATAGATATCCGTTAAAAAGCTCTTCGACCTTAGACTATAGGCCATAATATGGGTCTGTGAAACTTGAGGCAAGGCTTCGCTAATATATTCGGCAACAGTTTTAAGTTCTGCTCCCAAAGTCCCAAAGGCATGCAGCTTTCCGGTATAAATAATCATTTTTTGATGAGGGTTCTTCTCGAGCTCATGAACAAGGAATTGACCCATAAGCCTATCTCTTTCCATCAGCTCATCAGAAAACTCAAGTCCTAAAGGTTTCATTAAATCACGATGATCAATACCTATAATTCTTGTTCCATTTTCTTTGGCCGCCTTAAGCATTGCCACGTAGCCTTCAGACTTATAATGCCACTGGGCCTCTAGTGACTCTTTGACTGTCGCAAGCTCTGCCTTTCCTTCAAAATACTGGTCCAATATTTCCTGCGAAGAGGAGTTAAACATTTCAAGCGCCAAAACAGAAATGGAAGATTGATCTTCTTCTAGTAGCTTCACCACCAGTTTTTTAGGAGTCTGATCGAGATGTCTTTCTCCAATAAAGAGCAACTGACTGGAAGAGAGATTCTTCAATCTTGGAGGTTTAAAATCAGCTTGCTCAACTTTTTGAGCGACTTCACAAAGAAGAAGTTGCTCCTTAGCACACTCCCCTCTTTGTTCTGCAATTTTACGAATGCTATAGGAGTACTCAATTCCTGATAAGTAGAGCGCACTCCAATCTCTTGGAGAAAGCAAATGATTAAGTGCTGGAACCCCTGCACTTAAGCCACCTGAAATGAGCAAAGAAAAAGTTAATACGATAGATCTAAAATACATAAGGGGGAATATATCCCCCTTCGTAAATTAATGTGAATAATTGAAAAGATTACAGAAAACTAGGGAAGAGAGACTTCTACTTCCAAGGCCTTATGGTCACTACCTTCGATCTCTTTATAAACTTTTGAATAGTGAACCTTGAGACCTCTCGTGAAAATATAATCGAGAGGCTTTCCAAGTGTTTCCATACGCCCCTTCTCAAAGGGTACTTCCTCGAGACCAACATCCCTTAAGGTTGTTCTCATATATTCTGTTTTCTTATCCGTCCAAGTATTAAAGTCGCCCCCAAATATAACGGGCCCCTTATGGGCCTGGATAAGGCGAGCAGCATGACGTAATTGATTCCTCAATTTAGAAGCAGAGACAAAATTCACACCGTGAATACTTAAGGTCATAAGGTCTTGCGCAGAGTTGGCCAGATCAAATTTAGCGATAGAAATCATCTTCGCAGTATTAAGAACAGGTTCTCGATAGTAGCTTCTCTGCCAGTCCACTTCCACGGGATGATACTTAGATGCTGTTGCTGCACCAGAGCGTGCCCAGTTTTTTTCAGTATCAAAGAATGAAGTCGCAATATGATAAGTACGCTTCATATCTTCTGTCATCACTCCTTCCATTCTCTTGTCTGTAATGACTTCCTGAAGTAAAAGAATATCTTTATCCGCAGTAATGGCCTTAAAGTCTTTTACAAAGGATTTCTTTTCTCCCTTGAATAGATTCCAAACGAGAACTTTAATTTTTTCTTTATCAATCGTGTATTTTTCTGCTCTACCTGTATTTAGGGTATACTCAACTTCATCATCCTTGGCGTTAACATAGCGCTTGGCCTGTGCTTGGGTTGAATAAAAAGTAGTTAGCCCTATAAGGGATAGAGCGAGAGTGAGCTTCCGAGAAGAAGCAGTTAAAAGTAACATCCATGTACCTTTGCTAAAAATTTAATATAAACCTATTATCTATGACTTAACGGCCAAAAGTAAACTCACAGAAACTGACATGAGAGTACACTTGTTCGTTAAATAATATATACTCTATAAATAATAAGTAGTTTATGGGACTTAGAATACCTTCCCTTTTAAAACCAAATGAAAGGCCAACTCAATCTAAATAATGAATAGAAAAAAACTAAACTTCCTTCTCTTCTCTCTTATCTTCACAAGCTCTTCTTTTGCTGCGACCTCATTCTTTGCTAAAAGTTTAATGAGAACCCTCTTTGATATTGAAGTCAGCCCAGAAGAAATTAAAATCCAAGAGGGAGCTTCTTTTGAGAAATTAAGTAAGGGCCAGGAAAAGTCATTTAACCTCTTGGTTTGGAATATCTATAAAGGTGATCTCTTTCAAAAGTCTCCCTTACCTGTAAATTACAACGACTTTCAAATCATCCTTTTTCAAGAATATGCTGAAGGTATTGCAAAGGACTACCTTCCTCAGAACAACCTCTACTTCCTTCCTACTTTCAAATGGGAGGGTGACCTCACTGGTGTCGCAATCTACGCACAGGAAAAATTAAAAGGGATATCGCCACTTCATACCAAGTATAGAGAGCCATTTATCCTCACCCCAAAGGCCAGCCTTATCACTGAGTACAGGGGCATTACCGTTATCAACACCCACGCCCTTAATTTTGTTAGTGAAGAAGAATGGCTTTTTGAATTAAATGAAATTTCTAAGTTCCTTGCTGGAAAAGAGAAAATCATTTGGGCAGGAGACTTTAATACTTGGAGTTCAGAGCGAACCCAGTACCTACTCAACCACATGGATAAACTGGGCTTAAAAGAAGTTAAGTTCACAGAAGATCACCGAACTCTGCACCTTGGTTTTCCTGTAGATTTTATTTTCACGAAAGGGATAAGCTATCAAGGCCAAAAGACATATGAAGCCGGTGATTATTCTGATCACAACCCTCTGAGTTTAACCATCACACCCTAAAGTAGAGCAGACTGTTTAATTAAAGAGTTTGCTAAAAAAGCCTCCCTTGCCCGCATCAGGGTTAGGGATAAGGTTTCCGACATTTTGTAGATTTTCGAGTAAGTCTTCGGCCTTGAAACTATCAATTAAGACCGCATTGTAGTCTTCAACAGAAACGAGGGAGACGGCCTCATTGCCCAGCTTTTGGCAGATACGAAAGGAAAACTTTTGAATATCTTCCATTTGGGAAAAGTAGCCAATGCGACCAGACTCAAGCACCTTAGGCTCAGTTCCAGAGAGTTCTTTATAAAAGTCTTCCAAGGTCGATTCATCAATCAATCCCCTCTCATTAAAAATAGAGATGACTTCATGACCATTCTTATCTTCACTATTAAGGTAAGGACCATAAATAACAACGAGTACTGAAGATTCGCGACTCATACTCATGACAATACTCCAAAATCTAAAGAGATCGATCCCTCAGGTAAAAGCTCACACTCCACTTCTTTTTGTCCATGATGAAAAGTTACCTTATCTTCATCGAGAACTTTCAAAAGACGAAAGTGATTGGGAACAACAAACTTCACCTTTCTCTTATAAGAGCTTGGGTTATAGATTCCCATTCTTCTGACTTCTTCAAACTGAAGCTCTTGAGTATTACTAGAGCGAACTTTCCAAGCGATTTGCACACCTTCGGGAGGAATCACGATAAGATGTCCCACTTCGAAAGTACTGATCACTCGGTGCCAAAATTCTTGGGCCTTTTTCTCATCAAGATCGACGAGGTCATCTCCATTGAAAACAAGGAGTCGTCCATCACCAAGTGTAGTATTCACTAATGTGGTATGAAGTTTAACTTTCTCCACTTCAAGTTCATTTTCAATAAAGAAGGCCTCAAGCTTGCGCTGAAATGGCTTTTCTAGGCCCGCTCGATTGAGGATGACTTTAGCCCCACTCATAAAGGCCTTAAGCATATTGTGAAAAAGTTTTTGATCCATGGATAGACCATGGAAGAAGAAGATGCGATCCATATCTGCATCTTCATCAAAACGAAAATCACCTTGTCCCATATCGGAATAACACCATGAATAGTATTTCTGTAGGTATTCCCAAAGACCCAGATCGGCCCAACCAATTGTGTCCTGAGGAAACTCTGGACCCAAGTCATATACCTCGAAGAAAACCTTTGGTGTAAATTGAGACACGAGATCATCTTCAAAAGAATTCTTTGCAAATTGCTTTTCAACAAAAGAGCTCGTCACCAATTGGCCGAGCATCTTTCCAAGAACTCCCTTTTTTAATCTTCCAGGGAGCAAG
>JBFHGF010000100.1:0-9440 GCA_041583335.1 Bacteriovoracaceae bacterium | reverse complement strand
TATTATAAGAAATCAAAAGAGTATGTTGAGGCGCTAGCGATCTCTAAGAAGTTCTATGTGAATAGTAAAGAAAACTTTGATTATGAAGAGAGTACTTATGCAGCAGAAGCCATTCTTTTCAACCTGACTATGCTCAATCAGGTGGATAAGGTTTCAGAACTCATAAATGAAAAGACTATTCGTAAGATTATTAGTCCGGCCAAACTTCTCACATATGAGATTTATGTTCATTTTCGCTTAGGTGACATTAAGAAAGTTCTCACTCTTTTTGAAAAGAATAGAAAGGGAATGGCAAAGCCTATCAGACCAGAAATCCTCTTTAATGCAGCAGAGTCTTACTTTAGACAGGCCAACTACAAAAAGGCAATTGAGCTCTTCGATGAATTTGTAACAGAGCACAGCTATCATACTTTCTCCTCTCATGCCCGCCTGAGAATTGCTTTGGCCTTTGAGATTCTAGAAATGCCAGTAGAGCAAAATATTGTCCTCTACAAAAACGCGATTAACCGCTCTCAAGACCCACTCATCAGTGCAGAAGCACGAATTCGTTATGCGGCCTTGAGGTCTGTTCGTAAAATTAAACTGACGGCCGATGATCGTGAGAATAGGGCCTTCCTTGATCTCGATGAGAATATTCAATTGACTAAGGATTTGAAAGAGCTTCTTTGGTTGACGCGCTTGAGAACCTTTATTGTCGATGGAAAATACAAGGGAGCTCTAACGTATCTTTCTGCTCTTCCGTTAAACTCTCTTCCTAAAATTAAAAGAAGAGTTTTCGAAGCTGATGGCTCTGAAATCGTTTATGGATTGATTCAAGATGATTATGCAGATGGACACTATGCTGAAGTAATTAAAAAGTGGAATCGTTACAAAAAGAGCTATGTGAATAAAGTCGCAAATGATTCTTATATGAATAATATGGTAGGGAAGAGTTATTTAAAGCTTTCGCTTTATGAGGGCTTTGACAAGGTCTACGCCGACTTTAAAGCGTTATCAAAAACCCCGGCCAGAACCTTTCCTCTTTGGGTTGCCCGACATAATCAAGTGAAGATTGCAGAAGTATTAAAAGAGCTTGATGTGATTAAGAGTATGAAGCTTAAAAATTGGGATCTGGCCGAGAGAGGCCTAAAAGGACTAACTTCTCAGAATAAGGCCAACTATTATCAGGCGATTATTTACTTCAATAAAAATAATTTTAAGGAAGCGGCCAAGCACTTTGAGCTCTACCTTTCTCAACAAGACAAGCGGTCCATTTTTGACCCCATGGAATTGGCCATGATGATGAATATGTACACCGACTCTCTATATGAGATAGGTATGTTGTCGAAATTTCAAAAAGTGGCCGAGGCCATTTTGGCCGACACCACTAACTATGCACCAACAAGCGCGTACATGAAAAATATGAGAGAGAGGTTAGAGTACCTCTCCATTGAGATCGAGGCCGGAAAGAAAACGTCCAAGTCTTCGTTTTCACTTGAACCAATGATTTTGAAATTCAAGAAGAATTATCCAAAGTCAGCGCATACAGGTCGAGTGAACTACCTTTTAGGCATGGCGTTTGCACAGAATAAGAAGCCTGAGAAAGCAAAGAAGCTTTTTGAGGGCATCCTTAGCGACCAGGAAACCCCTGAGACGATTAAGGAAATGGTGAGATCAGAATTGTCGTTAATGGCGATTAAAGAAAGAACGATATAAAACCGGCCCAGGATAGGGTTCAAGAATTGACAGGAGGTCAAATGGAAACGGTAAATGTTGAGCTATTTGGAAGAGATCCGAAGGTACAGAAAGCAGTTAATGTTGCATCAAATGTATCAGTGACGAAAGCACCAGTACTAATCACTGGAGAAGCTGGAGTAGGGAAGAGAACTCTTTCAAAATTTATCCATGAGAATTCAAGTCGTACAGATAGACCATATGAAATGGTTGATTGTTCGGCGGATGCTACTACTGTAGAAAATCACATTCTAGGTTGGAGAGATGAAGAAGGACGTTTCAATAAAGGCGTATTAGAGAAAGCAAACAAAGGAACTGTAGTTTTCGCTAATATCGATGGACTTGAAGATGAATTTCAAAAGAAACTTCATAAAATTATCTCTGAATTAGAAGATTACGATATTGATATTAGAATTATTGCTACTACGACTAAGAACTTATCTAAACTTGTTGGTTCTGGTCGTTTTTATAGAGGTCTTTACACTCTAGTAAGCAACAACACTGTTGCTCTTACTCCATTAAGAGAAAGAACTCATGATCTTGAAATGATGACAAAGCACTTCGTTACTGAATTTGCTGAAGGAAGAAATATTGAGATCGATCAAACTGCTATGGATAAAATCCTTGGGCACTACTGGACACACAACGTTCACGAGCTTAAGGCCGTTATTCAAACTTCAGTGGCCAATTGCTCTGAAAATGTTCTGACTGAAACAGACCTTGAAATTGGTGAAAAGAAGGCCATGAATGTGATTGCTGATGATGATAACGAAGGAATCCGTTTGATGTCTCTTAAAGAAGCAGAAAAACTTCTTATTAAGAAGGCCCTTATCCATACCAGTGAAAATAGAACACAAGCAGCTAAGATTCTTGGTGTATCGATTAGAACCCTAAGAAATAAGATTAATGAGTACCGTCAAGGTGGTAACTCATATTTTGTAAATCTCAGATAGAGATTTAGAGAAGAATTAAGACCTCCCGAATAATATCCGGGAGCATGAGCAAAGGAAGAGTTATGAATGTAAACGATAAAACCCTTAAAGCATTGGCGGCCTCGCTCAACTTCCGTCAAATGCGTCAAGAAGTTATATCGAGTAACATCGCCAATGCTGATACTCCCGGTTATAAAGCAAAGCGAGTGGACTTTGAGGCAGCGTTGGCGAGAGCGCTTGATGTGGATGGTGAAATGCAAATGAAGACAGGTGATGAAGAGCATTTTGATGTGGGTAATGGTGGATTTGATAATTTAGAACCTGAAATTTACGAAGATCCCAATGGAGTTGTTTCTGAAGATGGGAACACTGTGGATAGAGAGCAAGAGCTTGCAAAGATGGCCGAAAATAGAATCCTCTATGATGCCGCTGTACAGCTTTTGAATAAGAAACTTGGTTTGATGAAATATACGATTTCTAATGACCGCTAAAAAAGAAAGGATTAAATAATGGATTTTTTAACCAGTTTAAAAATTAGCTCATCCGGACTTGCGGCCAATAGAAAGAGAATGGGGGCGATTTCTTCCAATATCGCTAACGCCCAGACAACGAGAACTGCTGAAGGTGGTCCTTATCGTAAAAAAGAAGTTGTATTTGGAAGTGAACCAGCTCGTGAGAGTTTTGGTGAAATCTTAGAAGGTGAGTTGGATGAGAAAGCACAATCTGTTCACGCAACAGAAGTGATCTCTTCAAATAAACCACCCATTTTAAAATATGAGCCCAATCATCCTGATGCAAATAAGGAAGGTTATGTGGCCTATCCTGATATTAATGTAATGGAAGAAATGGCGGATATGATTTCTGCCTCTCGTGCTTATGAAGCGAATATCAGTGCAATGAATACTACAAAATCTATGGCCATGAAGGCCTTAGAGTTAGGTCGCTAATTTAGACCTGAATAAGGTTATAGGAGTTAACCATGTCTATTAATACAGTAGGTGGAATCCAGGAAGTCTTAAATAAATACGATGCCCGTGCTTGGACCAAATCGGCCGAGATGCAGGGGCTTAAGGACTTTCAATGGACGCAAGAGCTTGAAGGCGTTGCTCCAACACCAAGTGCTAAAGGACATGAAACATTTGGTGACTTCTTGGCCAACTCAATTAACGATGTGAACTCTCTACAGAATAAGGCCAATGAATCTATTCAAAAGCTTGTAACGGGAGAGAATAAGAATTTACATGAGACTATGCTTCATGTTGAGCAAGCTGAAATTGCTTTTAAAACGATGAATCAAATTCGTCAAAAAGTGCTCGATGCTTATCGTGAAGTAATGAAGATGCAGGTTTAATTTAAGGTTTTAGGTGATCTCAGGATGAGGTTAACCAACTTCAGGAGGATAGAGTGCAGGACTTAATTGAAAAGGTCTTTCGCAATTTTAAGGACTTTTTTGTTGGACTAGATTTCAACAAAAAAGTTGCTATGATCGCAACCACGGCTTTTATTATTGCCGGGATTTCGAGCATGATCATTTGGGTTTCTAAAACTCGATATGAAATCCTCTATTCGGACCTTAATAAAGAAGACTCAAAGAAAATTGCCGTACTTTTAGAAGAAAAGAAAATCCCTTATCAAATTGATAGTGATGGAAAGGTCATTAAAATCCCAGAAGATATGGTGAACAAGTGGAGACTTGAGATCTCAACAATGGGTGTAAACTTCAGTGGAACTGTAGGATATGAAGTTTTTGATAAGCAATCTTTTGGTACCACTTCATTTGTTCAAAAAGTAAATAAACAAAGAGCTCTTGAAGGAGAGCTCATTAAGACGATTAAATATCTAAGAGGGGTAAAGAGAGCGCGTGTTCACTTGTCTATCCCTGAATCATCACCATTTGTTACTGAAAAGAAAGCTCCAACCGCCTCAATTGTTTTAGAGCTAGAGCGTGGTGTAACTTTAACTGAAGGGGAGATTAAAGGTGTTTCCCACTTGGTATCCTCTTCTGTAGATGGGATGAGACCTGAGAATGTTGTAATCCTAGATGATCGAGGAAAGAAGCTCTCAGAAAATATTGGAGATTCGATGACGGCCTATACGGCCAATCGCGTAGCTCTACAGCAAAAAATGAATACCCAGTATGAAAAGCAAATTGAAGAAATCCTTGGAAAAGTAGTAGGTCACGGCAAGGTTGTAGCTAAAGTAAGCTTAACTATGGATTTCACAGAATCAGTTTCAACTGAGACGACTTATGATCAAGAGAATAAGGCCGTTCTTTCGGAAGTAGAAAATAGTCAAAAGCTCAATGGTTCACGTCCGTCGCCACAGGGGATTCCTGGGGCAAGGTCTAACCTTCCTGGTGAAACACCACAGCCTGGTATTCCAGAAACATCTAATAATGTAGAAAAGAAACTCGCTACCCGTAACTACAATGTTCCCTCAAAGGTAACGAAATCTAAGAAACCCACTGCTGGAGTGAAGAAAATCTCTGCCGCAGTTATGATTGATGGAAGATCTGTACCGATTGTTGATGAGCAAGGTAATGCAGTTCTCAATGAAGATGGTTCTCAAAAGATGAGATATGAGCCATGGTCTGAGGCCGATATTGCAAACTTCTCTGCGATCGTATCCAGCACGCTTGGTATATCAGAGCGAAGAGGAGATCAGCTTGTTATTAAAAATATGGAATTTGCCAAAGAAGATAGTGCGGCGATTGAGGCCATGCTCAGAGAAAAGGCAAATCGTGAGTTGATTAAAAATATCATCAAGTACCTTACGATTGGACTTGCGATCAGCTTATTCTTCTTCTTAGTGGTAAGACCCTTTATCCAGTGGATTACCGATAATACGGTTGAGTCTGTGGAAGACTTTCTTCCCCGAACTCTTGAAGAACTCGAAAGGGTTCAGGCCAATCAGAAATTACCTGGCCTAGAAGATGCACTTCCTCAGATGGAAGAGAAGATTAACCCTGAGAAAATCGAGGGGAATATGCTGAGAGAAAAGATTATTTCACTGGTGGAAGCTAATCCCGCTAAGGCAGGACAGATTATCCATGAAATGATCCATATGCAGGAATCAGATAAGCAAATTGCGTAGTATAATAAAAGGACAAACCCGTTAGAGGAGGGGTGGCCGTGGCCGGTGAAAATTTAGATCCAGATGTAGAATATAGCTTACTTTCTGGTCAAGATAAATCAGCGATTCTTTTGAGTTCTCTCGGTGTAGAGACCACACAGCTTATTTTTCAATATATGAGAGATAATGATGTAAAAAGAATGATTAATGCCATGTCTACTATTAATCGTGCACCGATTTGGATGATTAAAAAAGTGCTCGAAGAATTCTATACACAGCTAAATGAAGAAAACGATCTCCTCTTCTCGGAAAACCGTGGTCGTGACTTTATTATCAACGCCCTTGGTGAAGAACGTGCCAAGCAACTTCTTGGTCAAATCGTTGATGTGGGGACGGCCAATACTCTTGAATCACTTGAGCTCGTGGATACAAGAACGCTTGCTAACTTCTTGATTAACGAACATCCTCAGACGATTGCCTTAATTGTTGCTCACTTAAATCCTGAAAGGAAAGTGGATGTTTTAAGAAGACTTCCCGAAGCACTTCAGGCAGAAGTTGTTCTTAGGGTTGCAAACCTTGACTACGTATCCCCCGAACTTATCGCTCAACTTGACGATGTTCTTAAAACTGAACTTAGTACTCTTGGATCAATCGATACTAACCAACTCGGTGGTGTTGAGCCGATTGCTGATATGCTTAACCTTATGGATAAAAATAGCGAGAAAAATATTATGTCTCGCGTTGAGGAAAAAGATCCAGAACTTTCAGAAGAGATCAGAAAACTTATGTTTGTCTTCGAGGACCTTGTCTATGTGGACGATCGGGGTATTCAAGGGCTGCTTAAAGAAGTGGATCAGCAAAAACTGGTTATCGCTCTTAAAACGGCCAATGATGAAATTCGTGCCAAGCTCTTTAAGAATATGTCGAATCGTGCGGCAACACTTCTTATGGAAGATCTTGATTCTCTTGGGCCAACAAAACTATCGGATGTGGAGAAAGCTCAAGCAGAGATCGTTCAGAAGTGTAAGGATCTTGAGGCACAAGGTAAGGCCTTTATCTCTAGAGGTGGAGATGGAGATGCTCTCGTATAATTTGCTAGTTTAAGGAACGAATATAATGAAAAACGTACAAGATTTACTTAAAGATACTGTTTCAGAATATGAGTTCAGACCTTTACATGCTAGTGCAGGTCCTAATGATGGAACAGTATCAGAGTTTGATTTTCAACCTTTGAACCGCAATCAGGTCATGGATATTCAACGCCATGAGAAGGTTATCCAAATTGAACGTTCAAATGCTGAGCGAAGTAACTTTAAAATCTCACCTGTCGTTAGAGAGCATAGAGGGATTAATCGCCAGGAAGAACTTGAACGTCAGCGCCTTATTCAAGAAGAAGTGGAGAGGCAGCTGGTCAAAGTACAGAAGCTCGCCTATGAAGAAGGTCTTGAAAAGGGGATGCAAGATGGGCGTGAAGAAGTATTTAATCAGCTACGCACTGAGGTAGATTCAAAGGTAGAGCAGTTACAAGAGATGATAAATGTAACGCTGAGTAAACAAGCGGAACTTTTGCAGAATGAAAAGATGGCCGTATATCGTACTATCAAAAATTTAACGAAATGGATTATCCTTCGCGAACTAAAAGATGATGGCGATTACGTTCTTCGATTACTTGAGAAGTTAATTTCTGAGTTACAAGTAAAGAGCAATATCTTAGTTCAAATTGATCCACGTTCATTTGCAGAAATGCCTGATGTTCTTGAACTTATCAAAGAGAGAATGGGAGCGATGGATAAAGTTCGTGTTGAATGCGATTACGATATTGAAGGTCCTGGTATTGTTGTTGAATCTGACAACGGAATCATCAATGGCAGTTTAAAAGAACAATTTCAAAGTTTAGCAAAACTTTTTGAAAATGTTGGACTCAATGAAGATGAAGGTTTTAGTGCTCAAGAATTTTATGAGACTCCTTCTATTAATGAAGACCTAGGCGAACAGGGCGAAAATACTGATCGTGAAGATGGTGGATCTGAAGGGGAGGAGTAATGTCTCTCAACCTCGAGGCCATTCACAAGGTTTATGAATATCAAGTTCCCTATCAGAAAATTGGAAAAGTTGTTTCTAATAATGGAATGATTTATGAAATCAATTTGGCCCGTGCTGTTTTAGGGGCTAATGTTGAATTTGTCACTGAATATGGTGATCGCTGTATGGGTGAAGTCGTGGCGATAAAAGGCAACCGTTGTCTTGCTATGCCCTATGATGAGCTTCCCGGCATTAACTCTGAAACTCGTGTTTTTCTCAAAGATCTAACCACTAAAATCAAAATTGGTCCCGAAATGTTGGGGAGAGTGATTGATTTCAGAGGTGAGCCTATTGATGGGAAAGGTCCGCTGGAGATTGAAGGGGAGAACCGATCTATTTTTGGTCAAAGCTTGAACCCTCTTGAGCGTCCTCCTATTGCTGAGTCTCTTGCAACAGGGGTTCACGCTATTGATTGCTTTATGACGGCCGGAAAAGGTCAACGTATGGCGATTATGGCCGGATCAGGGGTTGGTAAGTCTGTTACCATGGGGATGATCGCTCAAAATACAAATGCCGATATTAATGTCATTGCTCTGATCGGAGAACGGGGCCGTGAGGTTAGAGAATTTATCGAGCATGACTTAGGTGAAGAAGGGCTTAAGCGCTCTGTTGTTATTGTTGCAACATCTGATCAGTCCGCACTCATTAGAGCGAAGGCCGCCTATACGGCCACTACTATCGCAGAATACTTTAGAGACCAAAATGCAGATGTACTTCTCATGATGGACTCTATCACACGTTTTGCTATGGCCTATCGTGAAATTGGCCTTAATGCTGGAGAACCTCCAGGGCAAAAGGGATATCCACCGAGTGTTTTCGCGCGACTCCCTAAGCTTATGGAAAGAGCGGGGACCAAGTCTAACTCGGGTTCTATTACCGGTCTTTACACCGTTCTTGTGGAGGGGGGGGACATGGATGAGCCTATTGCTGATGCAGTTCGTGCGATCTCTGATGGTCACATTATCTTATCGCGTGACCTGGCCGCAAAAAACCAGTTCCCGGCCATCGATGTGCTGCAGTCTCTCTCAAGGGTAATGAATAAAGTTGTGTCCAAAGAACACCGTATTGTGGCCTCTCACTTGCGAGACCTTATGGCCGCTTATCGTGAGAATGAAGACCTCATTAATGTTGGAGCCTATGCTCCTGGTAGTAATGCTAAAGTAGATAAGGCCATTCTCATTTATGATGATATCTTAAATTTACTGAAGCAAATGCAAGGAATGGGAGAGCCCTTTTCTCCTAACGACCTCTTTGATCATATGGTTGAGCTTGCAAGAAAAGCAGAAAGTATTTCTGCTGAATAATAATCAAAAATAGGACTAAGCTATGGCCAAGAAGTTTAAATTCAAATTAGATGGTCTGCTTAAAGTACGGCACTTTAAAGAAGAGCAATTGAAAGTAGAGTTAGGAGCAATCAACCAAGAGATCTTGAAGGTTGAAACGAGAATACGTCAATTGCAAGCTGAAATCGATGATTCTTATCTCGAGCAAGAAAAAATCTATCAAACGGATACTTCAGGACAATTGGCCAAGTTCTTTCCCTATTATATCGATGCCAAAAGGGAAGATATAAAGGCCAATGAGAACTTACTTTTTTCATTGAGAAAGAAGTATGAAAGAAAACTCGCTGAAGTAGGAAAG
>JBFHGF010000099.1:0-9453 GCA_041583335.1 Bacteriovoracaceae bacterium | reverse complement strand
TTTGCTCCTCTATAAGTCATTAAACCAAAAAAAGCACCTACACAAGAATTAATCAAGAGCTGCCAGGAGAGGACAAGACCTTCTCGAGGGATGAGGGAGAGAAACTTCGCCAATCCAATATTTTGATGATTTCCTACCAAGAAAATATAGAGCAAGAAAGCGATCTTTCGATACCAAGGAAAATGCTTAAGCATTACATAGACAATATTATGGGCGTTATTTCGTTGATTTGCCAGTACATCAAAATGAGAGTGGTTACTATAATGATTTACTCTAAGGTCACTTAAGAAGAGAAGCTTCCCTTTTTTGGCCACGGCCAAGCAGAGGTCCAATTCCCATTGGCTCCCATTGCCTAAGTGATGCTCTGAAGAAAGCTTTTCATCAAGTAAGGGTAGGACACTGCGCTTAAAGGCCATATTCACTCCTTTGAGTACATTGACCTGATGCACGCCACGGCTAAGCTGGTGGTGGTTTCCAATCACTCTCCCAAAGAAAGTCACCTTACCTACGACCTCTTTAACTTGAGGATAATTGCTCAGAGTCTCGTGGACAATATAGTCAGGACCCCCAACGGCCACCACATCTTGATCACAGAGGTTCTCTTTAATAACTCTAATCCAATCCGGAGGTGCTTCAGCATCATCGTCTAGGAAGGCCACGATATCTTCAGAAATTTCTCTGAGGCCACGGTTTTCAGCGGCAATGACACCGGGAATATCCACAAGAAAATGGTCAAAGTTAAAAGGAAAAGCGCTTTGATTTGCAGCAATCCAAGCATTGGTTTCTTCGTCAATATCACGAGAAACAACGATCACCCGCTCAGGTAATTCAGATTGGTTCATTAGAGACCTTAGAGCGATTTTCAACTTTACCAATCTCTTCCATGTAGGAATAAGTACACAAACTTTCAATATTTTCTCCTAATATGATTGTAGCAGAGTCAAGAGATCCCTTCAGCAGTTAAATATTCCCCTTCAAAAGAAATTAGCGCTAAAATAACGACTAAAGATATAATGGTGAGTATGAAAATACATTTCTTAGTACATGACGGTGTAATGGAAGTAGGCCATACACGAGCAATGATGGAAGTTTTACGGGCGTTGGCCAAGCGAGAGGAGGTGGAAAAAATCAAACTCATCTGCCTTCATGCCTCTGCAGCAGAAGTGCTCTTACCCGATAATCCTGAAAAACTAGAAATTAAAATTATACCAGGTAATGGTCTGAAACCTTTCCTACTCAAGTCACTCTTCTTTCAAATCTATACCTGGATCTTTAGAAAATCATTGGTCGACTCCACCATGCCTGTGATCACGATGGGGGTATGCTCTTTTATTGGCAATATCGTCAATATTCAATTCTATCATCAGGACTGGGAGAAGCTCTATTTTAAATATAATAAAGGTGGGGCCCTTAAGAATCTCTATAAATCGATTCTCTTGCGCTACCTAAGCCTCTGTGAAGATATCTACTATAAACGAAGAGATCTAAAGTTTGTCTTTCTTAGTCAGTTTATTGCGCGCAGTTTATCTTCACGTTATCAGATCAAAGAGGGACAATCGATCATCGCTTACTCCTCTGTGAATTTTCAAGAATTTCTTCCTCCCCAGGACTTCAACCGCAAGCTCACGCTTGATGAACTCAAAAATAAATATCCAGTGCTTAAAAACCTCAAAGAAAATCGACCCACGCTCCTCTTTGTAGGGGCTTTTGAACGCAAAGGTTTACCCTACCTGATGGAAGAACTTCCTGATCATGTGAACTTTATCATCGTCGGAAAAGGAGAGGCCCATAGCGCATTTAAAGTTCCAAAAGCCGACAATATTTTTCATATTGATTACACAACAGAAATAGCTCAATTCTACCTTATCGCTGATGCCTTTATCTTCCCCACGCACTATGAACCATTTGGACTTGTAGTGACAGAGGCCGTGGCCAGTGGCACTCAAGTCTTTGTGGCGGCCAATCGAGTGGGGGCCAGTGAAATTGTCAAAGGTCTTCCTGGAGTACATTTCATTGAAGAGAATCTTGATTATTCTTTAAAGGCCGAACTTTCTAAAATTAAAAGACTCGATGATAAAACACGAATCACTTGGGCCAATCAAAGGAGAGAGAAACTCTCCCAGTATACTTGGGAGCTTTGTGAGAAGGGGTGGTGGCAAATTCTTAATTCTTAACTTTTGATTATTTACTTTTAATTTTTTACTTGGCGGTAAAGTAGAATACTACTCAAAAGAGTCAGGACAACACCAAAGAGTGAAGTATAGTAGGCCCTATCGAGTCGAAACGTATCTTTTTCAACAAAGACAGTATCTCCAGGCTTTAATTTAAAGTCTTCTAACGAAAGGTCTCCTCCATCGGATAGATCAAAGGTCATGCGCTCCCTCTTACCATCTCTTGTCGTCGTCACGACAACATCTTCCAAATCCGAACTGCCCGTTGGTCCACCCGCTAGTGAGATGCCATTGATCAGGTTAGTATCGAGGGGAACAAAGTGAAGACCAGAGTTACGCACTTCCCCCCACATATGAACAGGAATTAAAACCTTTCCCTTAACCGACGGTGAATAGTAAATGGCCCCGCCTTTTTTACCAATAGAATCAACCTCTGAAGGAAGTGCCAATTCGCGAATATTGTATTGGGACTGCTCTGATGCAGAGACACCTTTACTACGAGGAGATTTTTGGGCCCACAGGCATGAGTGCAGTAACGAAGCGATGAGAATTGAAATACCATAGCGTTTCACTAAAGATCTCCTTGAGTCTTTCTAAGAATCGAGTAACGACTTACTAAATGAATTACTGATAATTCTACTATAAAGCCAAAGTTTTACAATGCCCTTATGGAGAACTTGTTTCAGGCTTAAATTTTGAACGCTTATAATAGGCCATCCCCAAAGCGGCCCAAAACCAGAAGAAGAAAGAGATGGGATTAAAGGGAATGGATACTGCACCCCACGCAAAAATAGTGATCACAAATACCATAGAAAAGCTGAGAGATACCACTTTATAGGCTTCATATTCTTTCCTACGCAAGAGATTGATCATCATTCCCAGCAAACTGGTGTTTACACTGAGGATTAAGAAAATATAGAAGAGCGCACCGGCACCGAGTTCAAGAATCAAAAAGGCCAGCAAATTATCCATGGACCAGAAGTACCATAGTGGGCGGTCCACAAACTGTTCTCTGCGTTTAGCAAAAGCAGGTAAAAAGCTTTGAGTCATCCCTGGCCCATAGCCAAAGGGAAATTCTGAGCGCACTTCTAGATTGCTCAAAACCTCAGAGAACCCGGCCCGGTGACTACCAACTCCAGAAGAAGCAAGACCTTCCCAACGCTCTACCGCCTTGGAAATATCAAATTCGGCGGGAAGATAGCGATTTAGTGATGACATACTCGAAATACTTATGATGCCAATAACACAGAAGACTCCGATCGTGGCCCATTTCGCCTTTAATTTTGTCGCCAGAAACCTTAAAAAAGTGAAGATGACCATAACTCCGATCAGCTTTAAAGTAGCACTTCTGACCTGTCCGATAAAAGAGCTCAGCAAAATGACTAAAGTACCCATAAGTAGGCCCAGGCGTATAAGTGAGCGCATCGCAATCGTCTTGGCAATCATTTGAGGACGAATGAGATAGGTCAATCCATAGGAGAGGAAGTAATAGATCCCCATCCCTCCAGGAGCAAAGGTTGTGCCCCAAGGACGAAATGTAGGCCCTCTAAAACGACTATAAGAAGGAAAGAGCACTCTATAATTTATACTCATCCCATCCATAAAAGGGTCACGATAAATATTCTGAACTAGCGTCAACCCCGCCAAGGAAGTGAGAATAATAAAGAATAGGATCAAGTTGCGCTGAACCTCTTTTTCTTTGAGCTTTGGTGGAAAGTTGAGGAATAGGAAGAATAAGAGCATCGGAAAAATATAATACTTAGCAGTCGCCAATGATGGCAAAAATCCAGCTCCATTGGGATTGAAGAGCTCAAGGCAAAACCATACGAGGTGAAGAATGAAGAAGAGCCTAATGCTTCCTGGAACAATTCCTCTAGAGAAGAAACTCTTGGTTTGAATGATTCCTCGTAAGGAAATCAAGGCCAAGAGGATATCAAAGATAAGTCGAAAAATAGGGTTGTAACCCCAGAGCACTCTTCCCTGCCCTTCAAATAAACTAAATATAATAAATGGCCATAAGATCTTTTCAATCTTCTCCACAAAGCAAAGGCCTGTGATCGTGATCAGTTGCAAGAGGTAGCAGTATTTAACTAGAGGAGAGCCGAGGAAATTGGCCCCTAAGTTAAAAAAAGTGGCCAAGTATAAAAGAAGAGTCAAAAATTTCGCAATGACATCTTTAAAATGAGTGCTATTTGATTCTGTCATATATCGGGCATCAGTGGTAAGATCTGTGCATAATTTATTTATAACTCTATAGTATTGTAGTATCGCTTAAAATGGAAATGCTCACTCCCCTATACACTTTTTACCATAAGTTCTTTAGAACGATTTCGAAAACCAAACTTTTCGATTGGTTATATTTGGACAGTCTACTCCACTTTACTGTTGGATTGCTTTTGATGGTGTTTCTTTACAACAGAACAAAATCACTGGCCAAGAGCTATTTTATTGTTCTGTCCATACAACTCTTTAAAGAAGGTCTCGATAGCTTTGCCCTAACCGCCACATGGGAAGAGGCCATTTCAGACACCAGTATCACTATGATCTATCCCACAATCGTTGTGCTTATTGTGCTGCTCAAGAAAAGGCTTGTTTAGGTCTTAATCGAAATCGGGAGTGTTCCCTATGATGGTCAAGTCATCAAAGGTCTTTTCAAGCTCATATTTATTGTAGATCTTATCATCCATAAGGTAGAGCAAGATCACAATAGCAAGAACCAGAAATAAACTCGAAACAAAAGAGAAGAGAAAAGTTTTAACCTTACTTAATTTCTTAAACGATGACTTTGGCCCAAGCTCATTTTCAAATTTTAAGTCTGAAACCACAGTTGAATTCATTAACTTTAATTGAACTAATTCTTCCTCAAGAAGCTTGATATATTCAAAGGAAGGAAGTATCTCATCAATCTTGGAATCGACTTTTGATACCTTTTGGCTCAATTCTTCTTTGTGGGCAATAAGCGCATCGTAATCTTTCTTGGTCTTTTCAAATTGTTCTTTCTTAACTTTATAGTCAAATTCAGTAAAGTTGCTCTCACCTTCTTTACGATTCAAAAATTGAACATCAGAAGAAACGGAGCGCCCCTTTCTTCCCATGCCCACAAGTTTAAGCTGTAGTTTTCTCAGCTCTTCTTTGAGTTGAGAGAGGATCTGCTCATCTTCCTGTCCCAGGTCTTGAGAAACCACTCTGATGGCGCCGATATCACTTTCAAGTTTTCTAATTTTTTCTTCTAGGCGTTTACGTTGCTGATAGGCCAAAATTTTATCCGTTTCAACATCATTCTTAGTGGCCTTCTTTGTTTCCTTAACTTTAGTTTCCATCAAATCGAGATCAAGCTTGAGGCGATGAAAGAAAGAATTATAAGATGAGATTTTAGATTTAACTTCCAAAATTCTCTCTGTAAGTGCTTTCTTTTCATTTTTCAGTCCATCAATATGAAAGGCCCCTAACTCAGACTTTTTCTCATTTAATAATTGTTTGGAAACTGCAATTTGATCTTCAATTTTATGTTTAATGGTATCCACTCTATTTTTGGAAATATACTTCGCAACTTCCTTTAATAAAAAAGTCGTCGTGAAAGGGTCACGACTCGTTACCTGAAGCGAGAAACGCGTGGATACAATACGATCAGGAATGATAGCAACAAAACTAAAGATCGCTCCTCTTATCTTCTTATATATACACTGCTTATCTTTATTACAATCCTCAAGGAATTGGGTCATATTAAATTTTTCTTTACTGGAAATAGAATTGAGATCGATTTTTCTGAAGTCTGGATGGGAATAGACTTCTTCAGCAAATTTTTGCTGAAAATCTAATGAATTCAAGATACCGACAATATCAGTTTCAGAAAGGCCATTCTTCTTATCGCCTAATACCGCACTCATTACTGAGGAGGGACCTGTATTATCTTCCGTAATATTGCTAAAGAAAATCGAACGCTTGTGAATAAGGTTTTGATCATTGAAGTAAAAGATAGAAATACTAAAAATAATGGTGGGAATGGTAATGGCCAAGTACCAATAACGACGAAGTAACGTTCCCATAAAGGGAAAGTTTAAAATCGTTGTTTCATGGAGTACTAGATTTAACTTTTTCATTTAATTAAAAAACCTTCGCCACCAATTTCGCTTCTTTACGGTTTTAATTCCATCGTTGTCCGACTCTTTGATTGAATCTTCCAAAAAATTCCTCTCTTCAAAGAGTAAACCTTTCATATTTATTCCATAACCCAGAAAAAATTGCTTCAATTCATCCACATCACTTTGTTTAGTGATTTGTTTGGAAACAATTATGGATATGGATTCAAATTTCATAATCATGGGAAAATAGACCTCTGAGTCCAACTGAATCTTATGCAATTCAGGAACATCCCAAAATACCAAATCATAATGATCAACAATATGATCAAATACATTATCGTATTCACCAAGCTCATGGTCATTGGAGAGCTTAAGGATTTCGTCTAAGTTAATAAAATCAAAGTGGTTATAAAAACTCTTGATATTCAATTCATACTTTTCACTAAAGAGATCACTCGGAATATCTTTACTAATGGAGACGATATCACCAAAGGCCCCTTGAGCAAGATTGTCACTAATGATGGCAATCTTAAAATCATCTTTATGATCAAAGAAGCTGGCAAGCCCTAGAATCGTCTTTTGTTGACTGGTTTGGTAACCCGTTGACGAGACGGCAAAGGATTTAACACCGGAAATATAATCTTCATAGAAGCTTCTTCCTATTTTGAAGAGCTCTTGATGATTGGATACTCGGTAGAAGAAGCGGTTGGGACGATTATCAATATTTTCCTTATTTCCGCTATTTCTTCCTTCTCTCTTTTGCTGCCCTTGTCCATCTACAACTTTCAACTTAGGAGTTTCTTCCTTAAGTGTGAAGTTAACTCTCTGGAAGGAGGGGTCTTGTTTAGGCAAGCCCATTACTCGCCTCCTTCTTTTGATTTTTTATCTTACGCTTTTGACTTCTTCTATAGGAAGACTTGGGGTCACTAAAGAGAACACCTTTGATCGGTACTTGGTACTTCTGATAGTAGGAGACAAGAGCATCAAGCTCCTTACCTTTTGAAACCTCTCCCCCCACAATCAATGTCAGGCTCTCAAGAGTTCTCACAATAGGAAAGAATATCTCTCGTGAACTATTCATTATTTCTAGTGTCGGTAGATCCCAGAGGATGAGGTCATACTTTTCTAAGAGAAAATCGATAAAATATTCTGGACCAGAATGATTTGACTGGCACTCCACATTTCCAATCTCACTGTACTCAATAAAATCATTTCCCTGGGCATGATAAAGTTCATACTCAACCCATTCATCGTTATAAAGGTCAGTACGTACGGACATATCCTCTAAAATAGAAGCATAGAAACTATCTTCAAGGCGATTGGTGATGACACAAATTTTGAGGTCATTGTGGTAGTTAAAGAAGGCCGAAATACCAAAGATGGTTTTCTCCCCTTCATTCTTAAGGTTATAGGAAGAAAAGCCCATTGAGCGAACTCCGGACTGAAAATCCCTTAAATAGCTACTGCCTACCTTAAAGAGCTCCATATGGTCATGTGCACGGTAGTAGTGATGTGTAGACTTGCGTGAACGCTTACGAGTGAGGCTATCCTTCTCATAGGATAGCTTACCATTGGCCTCTTGTGAATATTCCTCTTGTGCTAACTCATCGGAAGAAAACTCTTCTTTTTGCTGAGCTGAACCATAGGGAGATGCTTCGGTCTTCAACGTCAGATTACTTTGTAAACTCTGTGCTTGTGATAAAGGAGGATTCTTTTCTAATTCATTACTAAGAAAAGAATGATTTACCCTATCTTCAATTGCTGAAAGATCAATGGGGTTTCCATGATGATCTTTAACTTTATCTTTATCTTTACCATGGGTAACGGTAACCATTTTTAGAGGAGTTCTTTTCTTTTGATCTGGTTCAAAGAGAAAAGAAATACGTGAAGCCTCTTCAAGGCTAACCTTTTCAATAACAACTTTTTTAATATCTTTATTATTTTGAATATAGTGCTTTAGAGATTCGGGACCAATTTCATCAATCCCCGTTTCCTTAAAAATTTTTATGGTAGTAATATCACCGTCATCCTTGGTGCTACGATAGGCCGACATTAACTGAGGATCGATGACGATATCCTTTTCCAGGTATTCGGACGTCAGGGTAAAGTCATTGAGTCCCTCAAGAGAATAAGGTCCAGAAAATTCACCGTGATGGAAGGACAAATGTCCACACTCTTCATTCGATAAAGAATTGCAATCGGGATAAAGTGAAAACTTCTTAGCAGTTGAGATAAGACCTTCCTTGTTATTCTCACCATCTTTTCGTCTTAAAGTGTGGAAATATTAGGAAGGACTTACCTTTTTAGGCCCTAAAAATGTAAAGATTTAGCAACAAATTCGCTTGATCATGATTTTAGGGAGATAGATGTCTTCTGCAGTTGAGAAATGATGCTTTCTTCATAACTCTTAATGGTTTCACCCGGCAAAGTTTGCTGATCGTTATGAAAAATGGTTCTCATCGTCACATATTGAAGATCTTTTTCCTCATCATTATTTGGAGTATAGATATCAACGACTAGAATCTCTTTTAAATCTTTATTTTTGATCTTCTTCAAAGAAGAGAGCACTTCATCAACGGATTGGGTGCGCTTCAAAGTAACGGTGAAATCAAATCGACTTTCTGGAAACTTAGAAAGGGGTTTATAAGAAGTCTTATCTTTAGGTGCCCTTTCACTACAGGCACTAAGGTCAATAAAGGCCATCGAGAGGTGCCCCTTAATTTTGAACTTACGTAAAATAAGGGGGTGAATACTGAGTAGGGCCCCATTCATTTTTCCCATAATTCTCATATTGAGAAACTCTTGGGGATGAACTCCCATCCACTGCTCATCTACTAAACTATTTTTAAATTTGGGATGAGCACCACAAAGATCATTGGGAATATTGAGAAAACTCGTTAACTTCTTCACTTCATTAACGAGTTCTAGAAAAGGGGTTTTCTCTTTTGAGTAAAAGCAGATTCCTAAAATATTTCTTTCTTTTGAAAAAACAGCATCGTCGTGGTGATAAGTTCTTCCCAGCTCAAAAAGCCTGAAGGCCTCTTTATTCTTAGTATTGAGCGCCGCCACTTCTAGAAAAGAAGGAATCAAAGAATCAGACGAAGAAGACGACAAAATCAAGTTCCTCAAAAAGTCAAATTAAACGTCCGATTCCGAAAACCGGTAAATTCTTTAAAACCGCCTGAAACGAATGCACGGGC
>JBFHGF010000098.1:0-9494 GCA_041583335.1 Bacteriovoracaceae bacterium | reverse complement strand
TGTGTCTTCGTGTATGCCAACTGGCTCGTCCTCAACAAAGAGAAATTCAAATAGTGCAGCGGCCACTAGTGACGATGGTAACGAAGCAGAGAGTCCAACCTATACCAACTCGGCCAACTACTTTCAAAATGGGAGTACCACTTCAACAACGACCATCTCACTGCCCAGTGACTTCAGCACTTCCCTCTATCTCAGAGGAGAACAGGTTCACAACTATATCACTGCCAATAATCAGTCTGTTGTTCAATGCCTCTTTGTTCCCTATGCTCAGGCCTCTATCCAAAAGGTTCTGGTTTTAGCAGCAACTCCCAAGTCAATCCTCAACCTCTCCTCAGGGAGCAAGGAATACTACTACCTCTTGGAACCAGCAACCAGTTCCAATAACACATCCTTTTGCCAAACAGCAGGAGTGATCAGCGCTGTCGACTCAGATTTCTCAAGTTACTCACCAGTCTACCAACTCAATTCGGTGTGCCCCAGTTGTAGCCTCAATAGTATCCTCAGCAGTGCTGTTCAATTGAGAACGATGGGGGGAATAAGTGTTGATAACGTCGTCTTGACCAGCTTAAAGTTAAAAATTAATAATCAAACGTCACAGGATAATTCGGAGACGGTAACTTCTTGTACCAACTCTGAAATTTGTATCAGTAAGGGCTTTGACTGCTGCTCTGGTGGCCAGTGCGTTAATGATCAAGAAATAAAATCAAGTGTCGATCAAACTTCGGCCGACTTCTTACAGGCCTTGGCCGATATTCAAAATAATCCCAATGCTATTTACAACTACACAGAGTTCTTTCACCTATGTGGCTCTAATGTGATCGTGGAACCAACTCCAACAGCACAGGTCGATCCCGATGATGCTGCCAGAGAACGTCTGCTCAACTTAAAGTCATTATATAATTGTACCACTCCAATCGAAGGCGAAATGTCCCTGTGCCAGACCAAGTACACAGACGTGCAAAAAACCATCACGACTACCGGATCAAATATATTTGAAACGGGTGCCGATGATCGAAACTTCAACAACGCTTACTCAGGGACCTCAAGCCTATTGCCCCACTCTCTCTATGAGGACTTATGCCGGAGAGGTGCTCTTTGAAAATGGTGCGATTGTAAAGGGCATGACCATTGGCCCCAGTGGTAATGGTACAGGAAACGATAACCTTGATGACACCCAAGTGATCAACCTATCGCAAACACCTGCCGATAGCGCGACCAACGATGACCTAAAAATTACTTATAAAGTCGACGGTTCGTGTTCTCAAATTTCAACGTTTCTGGCCAAGTGCTATAAGGTCTATGTTCAAGGGGGCAATGAGGGCAAGATCACCGATCACTTTCCCGCTTCCAATAGCTTCCTTATTCCCTACTATGCCGATACCAATCGAACTTTTTCCGTTGATGTCGATGGCGCGGCAAAGCTCTTGGGAACCGATTGGCAATTGGTTCAAACCAATCCCGCTCAAATTCAATTCAATGGCGATGAGCTGGCCATCTTTGATACGCAAATTGTCACCATCACCTACTTTGTTAATCTACAAAACTACCCCAATATTCTCTTAAAGAAGAAAGAGGCCCTTGAAGAGATACAAGATATTTGTGACTGTGGAAGCGTGACCTGTCTCTTGAAAAAAGTCTACCAAGATGATGATGAAGACAAAGGCGTTATTGATTACGCCTGTTACTACCCGTCGACTTCGACTTCAACAGTACCGCTACAACAAACCGTTATTTTTAGTGCTAAAACCGTTCCCCACCGCTTCTTTGATAAAGATGGTAATTATCAAACCCCTGAAGAAGTGGAAGATGATGCGGATCTAGAGCAAGAAGGAAACCTCTTTCAATACACCAGCAATAATTTACTGAAGCCCAATAATATTGATAACTATGTGGGCTTTAATGAGATCTATGGTTCCATGTCTTCGGCCTCTAAGTCGGCCGTGGCCGCAAAAGAAGTCAAAGTAGTAAAAGGAAAGACCTACGATATCTTTACCAATAGTGGCTCCTTCTCAACATGCTACTACTGTGGGACCGATTACTATTCATCAGTGGCCAGAATCTTTCCTCAGAATTTTACCAGTAATGGCGGGGGCTACACTCCAAGCTATGGAGAAAATGATCCCCTCTCAACGAGCCTTTATCGCAAGGATGATCTGCTCTTTGGACGGGCCTGCTTTGTTCCGGCGACAATGATTCCATGGACTCATGCTGCAGGGGCGACTCGTCAAAACCAACGCCTCAATCGTCTGGCCGCTCAACACTTTATGTTCGCCAATGGATACCAAAGGGACTGGTATGGCTTTGACTACGGCTCACTCATCGGATCATTTGATGGGGTTCTGTGGTTTTCTATCGGCAACCAAAGGCGAATTCAGGCCAAAACGAGCAAACTCTTCTTGGCCGTTAATGGATACTTTGGGGACCTCACCGATGACACCACTTGGTCAGTAACTGTACAAGATATATCAACCGTAACCAATTCCGGTTCCTATATCACCAACAACTTTGAATCAGATGGTGCTGAATGCCAGAAGGCCCACGTGTGTGAAGTGGATGCTGATTGTATCTCACAACTGGGTTGGGAATACTCCTGTGAAACGATCACCAGCATGACGACACCATGGCCACGCTTTGATAGCAATGGACTGGAAGTTCCCGGAGTAAGTGATACCCTTAATATACGTAGTCTCTTTGGCGCAACTACAGGAAGTAGTAAGCGTTGTGTTTACCGTGGACGCGGCTCGGCCTGTATGGTGGACTACACTTCTACCGATAGCGATAATACTTTCACCAAGACATCAAGCCCTGGCCTTCACTCCTGCTCTTCCAATAATTACTGCCAAGAGTTTATCGAAGGAAACTCGGTACAACTCTTCAACAATAAAATTTCTCGCTTTGGAAAAAGTGTCAAAGTTCAAAATGCCAACGATGATGTGGAAGAAGATGACCTCGACACCATTGGCCTGGGATCAAGAATCCTAGGGCGCCCCTACGCTTGGCGAGGCACAGATATTATCCCCGTAGCGGCCCACTCAAATTTAAATACCAATAAGATCAATGCCCTCTGTATCCCTGGCCGTGATAATAATGGAGGCTCGGTTCTTAATAACCACTCCACTCCTCCAACCACTGACTCCTATGGAGATAAGATTAACGGCATTGGAGTCACTCCTGATCTGGTCACGGGAAATGCGGGTAGTCCTCACTATCTTTCTCGTTGCTCTATCCTGGATACCGACAATAATTACATTCAAAAAAGTGGTTCCTTCTATGGTGGAGGACTGGCCAACCTAAACTTAACGAACCTTGCGGGAAGACAGGCCATTTCAACCAATGCTCTGGCCATCTTTGAGTCCCCACTTCTTACAGACAATGAGATCATCAAAGACTTTGAAAATGAGTTCATCGATGAATTCTTCTATCAAGAATCCCGTTGCCTAAGAGCACCCGGCTCAACATGCTTCTCAGCGCTTGACTGTGCCCCAAATGCTCATATTTCTGATATTGTCAGCTCCATTAATCCCGATGATGATACTCTCAATGGAATCCTAAATCCTTTTGAAGTTAGGTTCTGGCAAGAGGAGCTCATCTGTTCCCAAGAGTATGCCCCTGGTGATGATGAATATGAAGCCGGTAATAACCGCTGTTGTCGTGAAACAGGTAAAGAAGTAACCATTCATACCTCAGAAGTAAGCGCCACAAATGCTGCGGATAAAGATCTCGATTACGAGGAAATCCCCGGAATGAGTACACCTCTTGATTCAGAGACTCGTAACTCTCGCCTTTCAACGATTTGGGATCTCATAAATGGAGATGCCATTAACTACCCTAAGTTAAAACAAAATAAAGATGATCAATGCGCAACTACATGTGGTGCTCAAGATGCTCTTGAAAAACAGTACAATACCTTTGCGGCCGCGGCCGAGCGAACCTGCTGTTCAAAGAACTGGATTCGCAATTTTGATGATGAAGACAATGGTGGTGGCCATGAGTGGGGACCGACCAAGACTCAGACTATTCCCAAGGAATCCTTTCGTTGCTACAACTACACTCAGTGCTCTGCTTCTGATGGAACCTGCTCAGATACATCTTACGGTGACTTCTATGGTTTCAATTGTGCAGGTATAGCGGAATCGCCTTTAGGCAGTAAATGCTTGGCGCGCTCCATTCCCTCCGGAGAGGCCGATGTTATCTTCAATTGGTTTGCCATGTTTGAATTGACGGGTATTCCACAAATTGCCATTCCTGATGCTGATGCTGTCGATACAAATGTCCACTGTGAAGTAATGCCTAGTGATCAAAGTGCAGATGGTTCAGGAACATTGCCACCAAACCTACTTACTGATAGTCTGACCGAACCAAAAGAGTACTCGGATGATCCCAGTAACGGCTCTTCTCCTAAATACTATAGCTCTACAGACGCTAAGAATTTTGAGATGACCAATCCTGGAGCCGAGTCCAATATTCGAAAAATCTTTAGTGAAGATAATATTTCCTGCTGTCTTCCCGCAGGCACTCAAGTGGGGACAACAGCAGATCCTGAGCAGTGTTGTACCGGCCACATTGGAAGCACGGGAAGATGTCAACTGCCAGACTTCAGTAATGTCAGCCTCTACCTAAACCGCTACGTTTCTTCAGAGGCCCAAGAAGAGGCCCAGAATAAATTTGATTCCAACACTGGATATCTGCGCAATAAAGTAGATGTCATCAGAATCGCTTGTACTCGTAAGTTCTGTGAGTCTGGCAAACTCGCCGAGGGAATTGCCCTTAGTGACCTGAGAACTCGTGGATTTGAAAATGATGAAGGTCAACAACCTAAGCAGCGATTCCTAGATGGCGATGATACCGCTAATAACTTTAGTGGCCTTAGTGAAGTCTATGATCGTGGTATTCGCTGGAATACCCACCTCTACTGTGCAGACTCCACCGCCGACAATGATCTTCCCAATACCTTTGATTGTTCTGAGTACTAGGTCAAAATTAAAATTAGACCAAGTAGTAGAAGACAACAAAGGCCAAGAAAATGCGATAGAAAGAAAAGTAGGCCAACCCAATCTTCTTAATAAACTTTAAGAAGTAGTGGATGGTCAAGAGTCCGACAATAAAAGAAACGGTGATTCCTACCACTAGAGCATAGAGGTCAAAACTTTCCTGCCCACTGAAAATAGACGGGAGCTTATAAAAGAAGCCCGCAAAAATAATGGGAAGAGAAAGTAAAAAGCTAAAGCGAGTCGCTTCTTCACGTCCCAACCCCAATTGCCTAGAAATGGTCAAAGTACTCCCACTACGACTTACGCCGGGAAAGATGGCAAAAGATTGAAAAAGGCCAATGAGAAAGGATTTTTTCCATTGTACTTGGTTCATAAACTTATCATCGGTATCCGACTTGAAGGTGTCGGCCATATACATGAAAATACCAAAAGCACTTAGGGTTATCACCATGGAAAGAGGATGGCGTCCATACTGTAAGGCCAAAGGTTTTAGTGCGAAAATGCCAAAGACTGTAACCACAGTAGCAAAAATCATATTGAAGGCCCAGGCAGATTCAGCGGGAATACCCTTTTCTTTTAGGCCTTGGGTGATAAGTATTTTAACTTGCGAAAAAATCACCTTGAGGTCGCGATTGAAATAGACACCTACTGCCAGGGCCGTACCCACATGCATGGATAAATCAAAGACCACACCGGGATCTTTGATCCCAAGAAAATGTGGCAGGAGCGCCAAGTGCCCACTTGAGCTCACCGGTAGAAATTCAGTTACTCCCTGAATCACACCATAGAGAAAAGACGAAATACCTTCCATCATAGGAAACCTTCTTTATAATTTAATTTCTTCACTGAGATCAAGTGTTCTATTGTTCTCAGAGAAGAAGTCCGCTTGTTTCAATCGAAGTCCATTCCACAACTCTTTCCACTTCTTCATAAATATAGGCGAAAAGTAGCTCTTGTTACGCTCCTTTGAGAGACCATTGCGATACTCAATAAAGGAGGAAATGCGACCAAAATTATCTTTTACTAAATGAAAGAGATCAAGTTCTGAGTCTTTTATCGCTTGGCGACAAATATCGAAATAGAACTGATAGAGCAGTTTTTCGAGAAGATCCTTTTGTCGATCTTTTAATTTTCTCTCCACTAAAAGATCGAGAATAAGCAGCGCCGTTGACTTCTTAGTCTCCTCTAGTGTTTGATTCCACTTTTGGTCAAAGAGATCCTTATAATCAAAGAACCATTGAGCACTGGCCAAAACACTTTCTCGAAAGGTCTTGGCACTCAAGGCCCCAGAGAGGCTACTATCCCAGCCCATTTCAAAGAGTACGGAGTGCTCTGTCCCTATAGGGAGATAGGATTCGGTCACACTCTTTCCTAAGACTGATCCCTTTTCATGAATTTGTCTGAAACGCAGAAAGTTTTGATTTCCCAATTTAACCAAATCAATTTCGGGCTTGGCACCACGAGGAAGAAGACCTAGCACGGCCTGCCTAACTTCAATAAAGCCCCGAATAAACGGCCCATAAGTCAGGGTGTGACCTATTAATTGGTCCACTCCCAATTCAAAACTTACTTTAAAGAACTTTTGAATTTCCTTTTTAAGCTCTGGAGAAAACAGGTCGTCAAGCCTCTCCTTGGACTTGCCCTCTTTTTTGGTAAAGGCATCTGGGTTTTGCTTTAAGAGCTCAATCGCACTATTAAGGTTGGGAAAGTGCAAGGAAAAAAGAGGATTTCCCTTACGCCCCAGTGAGAGCAGACTTAATAGAGAGATTTGCTTCTTAATTCGCCAGTGGCCAAAATTCTTATTCTTCTGATCATAGATAAGAAGTGTTGGTGAAATTTTCTTCTTACGTCTCGCCCTCACCCTATCGTAATCAGGCAGTGGCCACAATTGTCCCTCACCAAATGAAGTAAAGCTCTTAAAGTGAAAGAGTTCACTTGAGACATCTTGAAATTTAGAAAAGTCCCTTCCCCCTTCAAGCTTCTTTGCTTCCACCTCAACCACAGTAACGGGATTGCTGGCCATCAACTCAAGATTGGTCATCAAAGGGGCCAATAAGGTAAAAAGAAAAAAGAAAGGGACAATAAGCAGGAGCCTCAAAGGAGCGCCCTGTTTGGGAACCAGAGTATAACTGCCACAAAGGCGCTCTTTTAGAGAAGGCATTTTAAAGAGAATCGGTAGATCAAAAATGAGAAGAGGCGCTAGAAAAATATCGATAATGGCCTTTGCTCCCCCCCCTACTCTTTGCCACCACCATGGCCCCGAGTTCTTGCTTCGGGCCACCATTTCAAAGAGGCTGCGGCCAAAGACCAATGTTGAAAAGAAGATCAATCCTTGAGAAACCAAAAATACCATGGGTAGATAAGAGAGCATTTCTGAAGGCAGGTGCAGAGTATCAGCAATGGGTACAAAGAAGGAGACCAAAGAAGTTTCGAGTGCGCGAAATTCTCTGAAGGAGAGCAAATAGTGGGAGAAAAAAGAACCCAACGAGAGGTTTCCCAAAAAGACAATCAAACGGTCCAATGGTCCCGTTAATTTAAAACCCGAGGTCTTCCATGGTTTTGCTGTCTTCAAAGAATTTCCTTTTCTTTATAATATATCTATCAATGCATACTTTAGGTGACAAAATCACTCGAATGACTACTTTTCAAGGCATTACCCTAATTTAAACAATTTTCTCTTATATTAGCGAAGTCACCGAAATTTCATCTTTAATTCTACGTAATTTGACAGTTTTGCCAAGGAATAGCTGGGAAAAGCCCAAAATATCCGACTTTTTTGGTTCCTATATTAAAATTAGGGAAGAGTTTTACTTTATTAAATTTCGTGGATGTTCGACCGATAAAGTAACAGAGCTAGGACTTTATCACAGCACTAGAGGTAGAAAATGAAGCATGGCCAAAAGCCTAATCTAATTAAGAAGTTAATCAGGATAAGCACGATTCAGCTAAGTTGCTGGTCACTGCTCTATTCCCCTCTAAGTTATGCCGACGCCGATGCCGTCTTTGATGGTCTAAATACAGGTATTCAAATGGCCGGTCAAATTGTCCAAGGTCTGCAGCAACAACAACAGCAACAACTTCAGCAACAACAGATGATGTCGCAAATGCAGTCGCTTAAGGTGTCACCTGTACCTTCAAAATACTTTCCGCAATGTCCGGTCATTCCGGGAACCACCAATTACCCAGAAGATGCCTGTTCGGTTCCGGCCGTTGGTGACGAAGCGGGAGTCAGTCGTGTACAACAGTTTAAAGCTCTTGCCGTTGATAATGAATCTGTCTTTGAAGATATGCTAACCACGGGTCAAAACTCAAGAACTCCCAAAGGGATTCAGTGTTTAAAAGATGCCATGGCCAACACTCAATCAACTCTGCAAGATATGATCAATAATCTTCAAGCGAAGATTACTCAAATCAAAGCGGCCAATCAAAACTTCAAGCAACAGGTAACCAAGATCAAAGAGGCCATGGAGACAACTCGTGCCGAACTCTATGGACAACCTAAGAATGAAGCCGATAAGAATAAAAATATTATGGCCGAATTCACTCCTGCCTGTCAGGATTTCTATGGAGCAAAAGGAAAGTTAGAATCCGTCTCTATGGGATTTACAGGAATTCGCAACGAATCAGAAACGTATAATGCGAAAGCAGGTAAATTCCTCAATAACAAAAGCAGTTACGTCTCAGAGGTTCAATCTCAAGTAGATGCTATTAAAAATGAAATCTCTAAGAATGGACTCTCCATTGCGGGAAGCCAAGAATCTCTGCAATCGGCCATCAATTCAGCGATTCTAGAAAGTGGTTCGAGTACTCAATTTGGTTCTATGGCCAATATTCTTCAGGCCAAAGTAAGTAACTTCAACCGTGATTTTAAAATCATTCAGGATGACCTCAACGATGTAGGCTTTAATATTGCTCTTGATGACTTTGATGGCGATTTCCAAGACAAGTATTCAAACTTTAGTAAAGGTGCTTATGAGTACTTCAAGAAAGAGGCCATCACCTCTTGTGTAAATGGTACCGATAGAACGATTGGAATGGGCTTAAGTACGGATCAAATCCTTAATGGTCTACGCTCAAAAGCAGAAGGTGGGTCATCCACAACTTTGGCCAACTACCGTCAGGCCTTAAAGAATATTCTAGATTCCGATGCCTTTATCGAAGACAAGATGGATGCCATCGCCAAACTTGATGCGCGCTTTGGTGTGGGTAATATCTATGTTCAAATTCAAGATGCCGATGCTCAAGGAGTAACCCTCACTCCTTACGGACTCTATCAAAAGCAAATTGATACTTGTGAAGCGAGAATCAATCAAGACAATACCTTCTCAACACAATCTGGCCAGCGTGCCACTGAGAACTCTACCTATGCCGATAAAATTGCCAAAGCAGAAAAGGCCATTAAGAAGGCCCTTAAACTAGAATCAAAGTTTCAAGATGACCTCGCTTCCTCTCTCTATAATCGAATCGTGAACTGTGAAGGTATCGCCCCTAAGACTGACCGCT
>JBFHGF010000097.1:0-9608 GCA_041583335.1 Bacteriovoracaceae bacterium | reverse complement strand
TTGTGATGGGAAAACCATACTTACAGGGAAAGTTGGATCTTTTTCGATAAAAGGAATGAGGTAGTATGAATTTGCTAGACCAACGTCACACTTACCTTCTGCGATGGCGGTGATAAGGGCCCTATCACTAGTGAACACAGGTTGTGCTAAATTCTTAACCCAGCCAGAAAGAATGCTACGAGCTTTTTCTCTTCCAAAGTGAGCATAGAGATAAGCGGAAAGCGCTTGGTTATAATTACTTTTTGAAGTTCTCATACATAGTTTACCCTGCCATTTTTCATCTGCAAGGCTTTCGTATGTAGGTACTTCAGAAGGAGAAACTACATTCTTATTAAACATAATAAGACGTGAACGATAGAAGAGAGTAACCCAGTTTCTATTGGATTCGATGAAGTTACTTGGAGCGATGCTCTCGATTACTTTAGAATCAAAGGGACGATAGAGCCCTTTTTGCGTGGCCATACCATGGAAGACAAGGTCTTTATCAAGGTGAAGGTCTGCGACTGTACTTTCACCTTCTTGTTCGATACGGTTGATAAGGTCATTACTCTTTCCTTCTACCACTCTAACAGAGATTCCTGTAGCATCGGTGAATGGTTTAAAAACTGTATCCAAAGTGGATGCAGGATATACTGAATAGACCACAAGCTCTGTAGCAAGAACCGAAGTCGAAAAAACAGATAGTAAAATCAAACTAAGTATTGTTTTCTTCAAAGTTAAACTCCTTAAATAAGTTAATATTTAGTTAAGGAGTAGAATTATTTGTTTGATATGTCAAACTCTTGTGAGGTGGTGCGGCCAGAGCTAAAGAGAGGCTCAATTATTTCAGTTAGTTAAGAAGTTAGAAATGACCATTTTTTAGGCAAGGAGCATAATTTACTTAGTTTTGAGTATGATTTGCTATTCGCGTAGGAACAGGATATAGTGGGTTTAATTAAAGTGGTTATTTTAGATTTCAGTCTTCATTCAAGTAATTAAATCCAAAACAAATTCATCTTTAAAATATTAACTTTTCACTCGAGAACAACCTCGCGTGGATAATGGTCACAAGCAAATAATAGACTTGTTGATCACTGCCTCCTCGTGGGCAAAAGGAATAGATTATGCAAAATGGTACAGTAAAGTTTTTTAATGATGAGAAAGGTTTTGGATTTATCACACCAGATGACGGTGGATCAGATCTTTTCGTACATGCTTCAGCCGTTTCTAGAGGAACTCTAAACGCTGATGATAAAGTTTCTTACGAAGTAGTTGATGGTCAAAAAGGACCATGTGCTGCTAACGTAGAAGTAAAGTAATTATAAAGGATTATTCCTATATAGATACTGGCCTCCTTTTTTAGGAGGCCTTTTTTTTTGAGTTTAAACTATTCTTGGGCGTGATCAATATTTATAGTGCTCAAGCCTGTGGTGTCGAGATTAGAGATGTCTACATTTGTTACCGATCCACTATTGCTGGTTGAATAGAGCTCTCCACCAAGAAGTATCTGAACTTGATCAGGGTCACTCCAAAGAGGTCTTTTAACGGCCATAACAGCATCAACTTTAAAATCGAGACCTTGAGTATTTCCTCTAGAAGTAAGATAGAGATAAACCTCTCCATTAATTGTTCCACGATAAACACGAGTTTCACCTTCAAAATTGGAATCAAAGGAAAGTTTCTGACTGTAGTTGGATTCTATTCTTAAGTAACGAAATGTCGTATCTCCAGAGGGGATGCAATCACCAACCGAATAATCATCTTCAGATTCAACTAGGGATGTGAGTCGATCACTAATCTGGTCGTAGTTAATAACCGTATAGGTTGTTGTTGTTTCAATTTTACATTTCTCTTGATCATTGAAACCTTGGTAACTCACTTCTACACTTGTGTATTGGTCACCAGGATTAAGGACTTGATTGTAGCTTGAGTAGCTTTGAAGCAATTGCATGGCATGATCAATGGAAACTTCGGTCATATTTTCAAGATTTTGTAGCCCTGGAGTAAGAGGATTAGGATTGGAGCCACTGGGGCCATTATCAGAACCGCAGGAGTAGAGTGAGAGTAATAACACGAGTGAAAAAATCGATTTGATCATTAGGATTCCTTTTAATATATAAAGTAAATAAAGCCTATTAAAGAGTACTTCGGAATGTCAAAGAAATGGTGTGGGGAAAAAAGAGAGAAGTTATAAGAGCTTGATTTTTTGAAAGTCTCTGGTCGCTCATGGGTCTATAGAAATAGGTTTGAAATTAAATTCACTGGCCCTAAGTATATTTCCCACACTGACCCCTGAAGTTCGAGAATAGGGGACTTCTGTTTTTACTGAGTTTTGAATGATGCTCTCAAGGAGTAAGTAGATAAACTCGGTACAGTAGAGGTCTTTGTTATCTAGGCGCATGAAGAAGTCGAAAGAGATTTTTTGATTTTTATAGCGATTTAGCGCATAGGCAATTTCATCTCCGTAGTCACTTCTATAAATGCCCCATTTCTTTGAATCACCGAGGTAATCCTTGAGTCTATCTTGATGATAGTCGTTCTTACTGAAAAGTGTTTTGGATTCTATATGATGAACTCTTCCTTCTCTGTAAACTCCGATATGGGAAAAGCCTGAGGGATGATCAGAAAGTTTGGAGTACTGGTTTGCGATTAGACCTTCTGAAAGTCTGAGAATCAAATCTCCATCCTTAAGTTCAAGGCCAAAGGATGGAGTAATAGTAATAAGTAATAGACTAGCTATTCTTCTTAACACTTTTTTCTGCTTGTCTACAGGCCGTTAGCTTTTTATGGGGAGCTAAGTGATCTGAGTCCTTTACTGTTTGCATGCAGGCAAATAATTTATCATCTTGATACACACCAAGTAGTTCTTGGTTATTTTGACCAACATTACCAAAACTCTTTGCGGAAAGCTTCCCTTTCACTTCTTTGGGTTGGCACCCAAGTGCAAACATTTCAGACATAGTAGGTGAGATTTCTTTTACTTTTTCAACATTACACCCCATCGCCGCTTCAACTAAGCTTACTGCCTTATCAGAGTTTGATGATGTACATGAAGAAAGGGCAAGCCCCATTGTGAATAAAAAAGTTAGTTTTTTCATATATTCTCCTGTTTAATGTTGTAGCCCTGCCTAATTAAGCTTTTTGGCATTTGCGTGTTTTTGGGATTGCGAATTGATCACACATAGTTTGATCCATCGCGAAGATAATTCCACCAATTCCATACTGGCCATCCTCACGAGCTTTCTTTCTTAAAGTAAGAATAGTGCACTTAAGGTTCCCTTTCTTATTAGACATATCTAATGCAAAAGATACATTTCCAGTGTCCTTGGCCAGGTAAACCATGGAGTACTCACCATCATTGCAAGAGCCTTCTGCAACTGGCTCACCGAGAATGCCTTTTACTTCCGCAAGGCTTTTATGAGCAAGCTGATCTTTCATATTATTTAGGTCTCTTTGAGTATAGCCCTTATGTGTTTTAGTTAAAGAAGCACAAGAGGTAATGGCCAAGGCCATAAATAAAACTAAGTATTTCATTTTTTTCTCCTTTTTGTTGTTGGATCATGAATATTATCGGGAGGAAAAAGGAATTCTAAGGTTAAGAATTCTTGGGTTTTATTTATTCGTATCTGTAAGTATTTAAAATGGTATCGAAAGTGAACGAATCTTGACCCTTGTTGGGGCAATTGCTAGGATTTTTTATGGGTTAAAATTTACCTCAGGAATCAATAATGCAATTCAATCCCTTCAAGGCCGTTACTCTTTTCATACTCATTAGTTTCTCGACTCAATTGTCAGCTTTTTCCGAACTGGAAATTTCTAATGTATATAAGGAGTATTTTTCAGAGAAAGGAAAATCTAAGACCCTAGAGGATCTTAATGAGTTCTCTAAAATGATAAGAGCATATGCTCCTGATTTTCATCAGTCCTTAGTAGAAGACCTTGACCAAGAGTTACCTCTGTTTGGTCTACAGCTCACTAATTTACATAAATTACTCTCACTCTATCTGGATATACAAAAGAAACTTCTGGAAATAATCAAATGGGATACTTCGACTATTCGCGTCCGGGCACGAGCAGGTTTGATGGCCTATTACAACTTTCATGATATCTATTTCCCTTATTATCAGCATCATCGATTGAGACGTTACCTTAATGATGAGGATTCTTCCTATCAGATTAAAAGGCAGGGCCTCTACGAGGCGCTTATGCAGCTTATGTCATGGGAACAAAGAGAACTTATAAAGACAGGCCTTAAGTACAGAGATGAATTTGAAGATCATCCCGTTTATTCTTTTTTTATAAAAGAAGATCTTATTGAAGAGCTAAGCATACTTTATGAAAATTTCTATCGCAAAGATCTGAGAAATGACGATATGGTCGATCTCACCAATGATCTTTCTCGTTGGTTTGGAAATACAGTCGGTGCTGTTAGGTGGCGCAAGGGACATCTTTTCAAAGATAGTCACCTCAATGAAGAAATTGCCTCAATCTTGAAGCCCCTTGATATCATCACGGAAAAGACTTATTTTGCTCTCACCGATAAATTGATTCCTGGTCACTTTGGACATAATGCCGTGTGGTTGGGAACAAAGGAAGAGTTGATGAACTTGGGAGTCTGGAACGATCCGGCCTTGGTTGCTTTCCAGAATGAGATTGAGAAGGGGAGGAATATTCTTGAGGTCGATCGCACAGGAACCCATCTCAAGTCTCTAAGTGATTTTATGAATGTCGATGAATTTGCAATCATGCGGCTTAATGATTCTGCATTTAATTCGATAGATTTAAACCTTGTCTATCGAGTTGCGCTTTCTCAAATGGGGAAGGTATATGACTTTAACTTTGATGTAGAGACAACCGATCGTCTGGTTTGTTCAGAACTTCTATATCAAACCTTTGGAAGCTTTAACTGGCCTACGGAAAAGTTGCTTAATCGCGTAACTATTTCTCCTGACAATGTAGCCTCTCTATCTCTTTATACAGATTCTCCTATCGATCTGGTTTACTATGTTGCCGAGAAAAAGTCCGGAAATAGAACTTATAAAGATAAGTTAGACTTAGCCCAAGATATTGGTAAGCATTTTCAAGCCGGAAAATTTTATGATGAAGTAGAGGAGTGTCAGCAAACGAGAAGAGGTAGAAGGTGCCAGACTCTTTTTAAAGAACTCATTTATGAGGAACATGATCTTCCTGACCACTTTCCTTTTTAAAATATTTGTGAGCTTTGCTTAGAGCTTCACACCCCAATCTTGATAGATTTTAGACTCACGTATGAAGTTACGATAACCACAACTCCTCTTGGAGAAAGGTTGATTTAAGTAGCTTGAGTCTATCTTAGGGGACTGAGGACCACCGGAGAGAACAGGCTTCAAATAGGTCCCGATACAGTACTTCTGAGGAATATCTTCTGGCCAAGACGGCATCGAGGAGAGGAGCAGACAAAATTGTGCTGTCGTTCTGCTGTAGACTTCCCTGAGCTGAGAATCATTGGTTTCTTGGTAATCTTTGTTAACCTCTTTCAATACATTTCTTATATTTTTACCAAAGGTATTAACGAGGGCATTCATATTATTTAAAGAGATATGCTGAGAGTTTGAAATATCATTAATGATAAGGGCCAGGTTATCACTTCCCTTAATGACCTTAAGGGTCTCAATGAAAGAGTCTGCGGCCAAAAGTTGAGCAGAAAGTTCGGGATCGTCATTAATTCTATTTTGAAGATAGTTTTGAATGGTATTTCGAACAACCATTTCGAGTCTATTTTGAAAAAGGTAAACACCATTTTCAAGATTGGCCAAAGTCGCAATCTGTTGAAGAGCATTGCTCATGGATTGATTATCAAAAGCAAGAATAGAGTCCTCAATAAGCTTAGCGATTTTATCTAGGCGAGTAACTGTATCTCTATAAATGAGGTTAAAGGCACTTCCATTTTGAATAGATTCAAGGTTTTCCTGAAGCATTAGAAAATCTCTTATTCTCTTAATGGCATCGAGTGGTGCAATTCGATAAGAGTTGCTTGTTGAATCGAATGCAAGAGTTAAAGTACTGAGAGCATCAGGCTGCATGATGCGCACCCTTTCACCTGCAACGAGATCTCTCGCTTGCGCTATCCAGTTCGAAAACTGAACTCTCAGAGTATTGTAATCTGGGATAAACCCAGGCAAGTCAGATGCGCTGAAGCTACAAAAACTAATGGTATTACCATTAGAGTCGCGAATGTCATCATTGATTCCTAGTAAGTAGTAGGCCGCACGAGTTGAACTTCCAGCAAAAATTTCGTTCAGTACTGCACTTGGAGAACTCTCGCTAGCACCACCACAGCTAAATCCAACGAGCTTTTGAACGACTAGCTTGAGAGCGTCAAGCTTACGATTGGCAGGAGATTGATTGAAGCGAATTTCCTCTTCTTGGATAACACCAAGACCAATTCTTTCTCTTGATTCAACTTCGGCCTGACGAAAGAGGACTCGGCTTTGTCTTTCACCTTCAGAAGTCGAAGAGGGGGTTACGCCGGCATCAACTTTGTTAAGCCAGTCGATAAATGCTGGGATTTCGTGATCATTTTGAACAATAATATCTTCAGAATTGAATGAGTTATTTATATTTTGTGAACGAAGCTCTGCCTTTAGGTTAAGAATCCTTTCGGCATCTTTAGAGGAGCACCAAGTGTCCGAAAGTGACTCTAAAGCGCAACGGTAGCCCTCTAGTGCGAGAGTTGAATTCGTAATTCTTCTTAAGATAAGTTGGTAAGGCTTTTTTCTAAAGTATTCAATGGTGGAACCAAGAATTTGAGTGGATGCACTTAAGCCTAAGGCATAGGCCGGAAATGTAGTGTATGTGGCCGCTGCAATACTTGAACCAAGGGCAACTACAGAAGAAAGAAGACTTGAGTTTTTATTCAAGCACTGGGAGTTAGAAGAAATCGCATTGAGAGCACTCTCTGTAGAGTCCACTACATTTTGATAGAGGTAGCGCAGGTTTTGACCTGAAGTTCTTTCGAATTCAATTTGAGTTTCTAAGGAAGCGATTTCTACCTGAATAGAGCGTAGTACTGATTCGAGCTCCGCTGTAACTGCTGCACTATTGGATTGGAGAATTTGGCCAAGAATTTCATTTTCATTGGCCCTAAGCTTTTCGAGTTTTAGATTAGAATCATTACTCGATTCAATTTGTATTAGAGTCTGTTCAAGTGACTTTAGTCTGGAAACAGTTGCAGTTACTGACTTACAGTCTTCATCGTCTCTCACTTCTTCAATAATAGAAATAAGAGAGTTGGTATCGTTAAGGGCCTTGGTCGTAAATTGACCTTGAGTTTTACAGGCTCCGGAGAAAATACCATTTAAATTTTTTATAGAGACTTTGGAAGCATGCACGGAAGATGAGAAGGCCAGTGAAAGCAGAGTGAACCCAAGAATATGTTTTTTCATATTAAACCCTAATAAAATGTGTGTGTAAGCGTTTTAGCAGGGTTAAGTAAGCCAATCAATAAGCTGTGAAAAAGTTAACTAGAGGGAAGTGCATCGAAATGGAGACACTTTAGAGCTTAAATGAGTATAAATAGTTTTTATGATAGAAAAGGTCAGATATCACTTGTTTGTGAGTAAAATCAAATGGTTAGTTGAGGTCTGTCAGCTTGGGATCCAATAATTATAAGGAGTGGTTTCCTTCTGGGCTAAAATGAAGACAGGTAATGGACAACCTTGATTCGCATCTAAATTAAATTTTAGATCTTCCGATAGGAGAAAGGATAAACATTTGAATTTAAATGAGGAAATGCCAAATATGTCTATAGACTCGGCTAGTGACGGCGCCAAGGCCAAGAGCTATTTTTCCATATCCTTTGGATTGGTCCTCGTGGACCAAGAGCTGCCCTATGACCTCTATATCAATTCTTCTTCTAATGCTAAACGAGAAAAATTTGTAAGGATTTTTCATAAGAATAACACTCTTGAGATCAGCGATCTTGAAGACTTTCGTCGCAAGTATCATCAACTCTATGTAGACGAAAGCGAACGGGATCTTTACTTAAAAAGCCTCGTCCGAGTTGATGGAGCAGATGATATTCAAAAGGCAGAAGTGATTAAAGACTCAGCGATTACTTACTTGAAATCTGTCTTTGATGCTGGCCATGAGTTTACCAATGAAATTTTAGATGAAACGATTGAAGGCTGTCGTGAATCTGTTGAATCCATGGTGGATGTTATTGAAGATTATGATATCACGGATGTTCATAAGTTAATTGGACAGCTGAGCTTTCATGACTTCTATACCTATGATCACTCCATTAACGTTTCTATGTATTCAATCTCTATTTTAAAGGCCCTAAATCCAAAGGCCGAACGCAAAGACCTTGTGATTGCGGGAATGGGCGGATTACTTCACGATATTGGGAAAATTAAGATTCCTACAAGTATCATCAATAACCCTGGAAAGCTTTCCGATGAAGATTTTCAGGTGATCAAGGATCACCCCGACTTTGGCTACGGACTACTTTGTGATCATGACTGTTCTCATCATGAGGGAGTGGACTTCGATGTAATCAAAAGAGTTGTTCATGAGCATCATGAAAACTTTAATGGTACAGGTTACCCGAATAATTTGAAAGGTACCGAAATTAGTGTCTTTGCTCGAATTACTGCCATCGCAGACTTCTACGATGCCATTACTACAAAGCGTTCCTATCATGAAGTTCTCTCAACTGAAGATGCGATTGAAGTCATGTCTCACTCAGTGGGAAGAAAGATTGATCCCAAAATCTTTGAAGTGTTTAAGAAGAATGTAAATGTTATCCTTGGAGGGAAGTCTATGTCTAAGGTAGAGCTGCCAGATGATTTTGATCCCTGCCAGCCGCAAAATGTCCTTCCTTTTGGAAAACTAGCGCCCAAGATTCAGAGGTCTGACTTTTTGAAAAAAGAAGAGCAGGATTATGGGAAAGTGAAAACAGATCGAAAAAAAGCGTAACTGTCGTAACGCTCTAGATATCAAGAGCTCTAATTAGCTCATTCACCTGATCAATCGTATTGAAAATATGAAAACTCAAACGAATATTTCCCTGACGAATACTCACATCTACGTTGCGATACTTGAGTTCTCGCTCAAGCTCTAGTGGATCCGAGGAAGTGGCCTTAAGGCACACAATATTGGCCATTGCATCTTTGGGTGTAATCATAGTGAACTTATTCTTTGGATAGTTCTCAAGGAAGTAGTCTCTAAGGTAGCGATTATGCTTTTCAATTTCTTCAAGCCCGACCGCTCCTAGGAATTCAAGTCCAGCTTCAAGACAAGCATTAACAAGCATATTGGGAGACTGTCCACGATCGTACTTACGGGCACCGGGAAGGGTCTCTGTTGTGTAGTCAACTAGGTTGTAGACAACTTTTGAGTTAGGAGAAACAACCCAGTTTCCATTTCTATGTTCGACCTTCTTTAGGGCCTCATCAGAGAAGTAAGCAAAGGCATGACCATAGGGACCTAACATCCATTTATAAGAGCTACAGGCGAGAACATCGATAACATCAAGTTCTTTACTCATGGCTCCGAGAGCCTGCGCTGGCCCAGGGGCCAGGCCGGATGAGTACGCAGGAGCCGATCGGATATGGCAAGCCGCCTACCACAACCCGATTCAGGAAGGG
>JBFHGF010000096.1:0-9626 GCA_041583335.1 Bacteriovoracaceae bacterium | reverse complement strand
TGATGATGTTGTTGATCAGCAGAGTTAATCAATAAATCTGAGTTGGCCCCTTCAAGACTTCGCACTAGGGTGTTAAAGATATTTTGAAGGTCGAGGGCCTGTTGATTAAGACCTTGGGCCGTTGCCGATGATTGTTCCGCTGTTGAAGCATTTGACTGAGTTGCTTCATCGAGGACATTCATGGCCTTGGTAATTTCTTGGACTCCTAGGGATTGCTCTTGCGAGGCGGAGCTGATCTCATTGGCCATACTGGTTACTTTTTGAATATTGGCAACGATTTCACTGAGGACATGTCCACACTCGTTGGCCACTTCTGTACCGGCTTCTACTTTAGTATTACTTTCAGAGACAAGCTGGGTGATATTGCTGCTCGTTTCATCGACAATAGATTGAACTTTGTTGATACTATTTTCAAGGAGGGTGGAGATCTCGGCAGATGCCTTGCCACTCATTTCGGCCAGGTTTCCAACTTCTTCAGCTACTACAGCAAAGCCTTTTCCATGTTCACCGGCCCTGGCCGCTTCAACAGAGGCATTGAAGGCGAGGAGTTTGGTTTGAAAGACGATGTCGTTAATCACTTTTGTTTTGCCACCAATTTCAGCGATTACTTTTACAATATTTGAGATTTGTTCATTGGAGTGGTTAATGGATTCTACCATTTTATCATTACTGCCACTGATCTCGTTAATGGCCTTAATCATATCCTGAACTACGACTCTTCCTTTTTCTGCACTACTTGAACTTTTTCCGGCCAGCTCAGAAGCATCCTGGGCATTATCAGCATTTTTCTTAACCATAGAAGTGAGCTCTTCAATAGCGGAAGCCGTTTCTTGAATGGATGAAGCTTGCTCAGAAGTGGCCGAAGAAATTTCAACAGAAGTATCTTTGAGTTGGGCAGAGCTTGCCTTCACTTCATTTGTACTTTGGGTTAGACCCAGTAGGGCCGCGCGAATGGTCTTTTTAGTGGAGAGAAAAATGAATCCTGCAAAAATAAGCCCCAAGATAAATCCTAGTCCACTTACGGCAGAGATTAGGTTACGAGAATTGATATAGAGTTCGTCAGCGGCCTGAACATCGCTATTCATATGGTCGATACTTCTTTGGATGATGCGATCAAGAACCTCTGTTACTTTGAGGCGCAGCTCTCTTCCTTGAATCTGGGTGAGTTCAGTGGCCTTTTTAAGATCGCCTGAGCGCTTGAGGGCCTCAATTTGATCCATAAGCATAACCCATTCAAGACTGAATTGATTGAATTGCTCAAGGTCGCTACGAGTATCACTATCAATTTTAACTGCCATCATTTTATCAACAGCAGCTTTGATTTGCTCGGATCTTTCACTGATGTACTTCTTATGGTCAGCGAGTTGGTCATCATTATTTTCTAAAATAAAGTTTTTCTCGTTGAGGAGTTGGATATGGTAGAGGGTCTTGAGTTGTTGAGAGCTTTGAAAAATGACCATTTTATTTTGAACAATTTCATCCATGGACTCTTTCACTGTCCCGATGCGGCTTATTCCTAAGTAAGTGGTCGCTACACCGATGGCGATGAACATACTGAGTAGTAGAATAACTTTGCGGTCAATTCCCCATGATTTCATAGACTTCCTTAATAAAATTTATTTTTAAAATGGTTGTGAGTTCTTCCCATTTATCGGCAAAGTGGCAGTGGAATCTTAATAAGATTTCCTACAAATTTCGTGGAAAAATTGTCCCCTTAAATTCTGCGTCATAAGGGAGACATTTCCCGATAGATGTTTTACATTGGGGGCAAATAATCAACATATTTCAGTAAATTAAGGTTTGAGCATGATCAGTACGGATAATGTAAGTTTAAGTTTTGGCGGAAGAAAACTCTTTGATGAGGTAAATATCAAATTTATCCCAGGAAACTGCTACGGTTTAATTGGGGCCAATGGAGCGGGTAAGTCCACTTTTGTTAAAATCCTCTCTGGAGAGCTTGAGCCACAAACTGGTACTGTGAATATGGAGCCGGGGCAGAGGCTATCGGTACTTAAGCAGGATCACTTTGCTTTTGATGAGTACCCTGTGTTGCAAACTGTAATAATGGGAAATGAGCGTCTCTTTAAAGTTATGCAGGAAAAAGACGCCATTTATATGAAAGAAGACTTCAGTGATGAAGATGGAATTCGTGCTTCTGAACTAGAGGCCGATTTTGCGGAAATGAATGGATGGGAAGCGGAGTCAGATGCCGGTATTATGCTTGCGGGTCTGGGAATTGGTACTGAATTTCACGATAAGCTAATGAAAGATCTTACTGGTTCTG
This sequence comes from Bacteriovoracaceae bacterium, assembly GCA_041583335.1. Taxonomy (GTDB): domain Bacteria; phylum Bdellovibrionota; class Bacteriovoracia; order Bacteriovoracales; family Bacteriovoracaceae. The sequence continues at coordinate 7,342 of JBFHGF010000096.1, read as the reverse complement.
AGAAGGTGAAAGTTCTCTTGGCCCAGGCGCTCTTTGGCCAACCGGATGTTATCCTTCTGGATGAGCCTACCAACCACTTGGATATTAAAGCGATCCGCTGGCTTGAAGACTTCTTGATGAATTTTAAAAATACTGTGATCGTTGTTTCCCACGACCGTCACTTCCTCAATAAAGTTTGTACCCATATTGCCGACTTAGACTTTAAGAAAATTACTATCTATGCCGGTAACTACGATTTCTGGAAAGCCTCGAGTGAACTGGCGCAAAGGCTTCGTAACGATGAGAATAAGAAGTCCGAGCAGAAGGCGGCCGAGCTTAAGGCCTTCATCCAAAGATTTTCTGCCAACGCTTCTAAGTCAAAGCAGGCGACGGCAAGACAAAAGCAACTCGATAAACTGCAATTAGGTGACCTACCTCGAACCAGCCGTAAATATCCTTTCGTAGATTTCAAACCAAAGCGTGAAGCGGGTAAAGAAATGCTTCGCGTGGAAGGTCTGACAAAGACGATCGACGGGGTGAAGGTTCTTGATAATCTGCGCTTCAATATTGATAAAGGGGATAAAACGGTATTTCTCAGTGACAGCTCGTTAGCGGTCACGACCCTCTTTAATATTTTGGCCGGAGAGATGGAGCCTGACTCAGGGACCTATGAGTGGGGAGTAACCACAACTCAGTCCTACTTTCCTTCGGATAACACCAAATACTTTGATACGGATGATGACCTAGTAAATTGGCTACGTCAGTACTCTGATGACAAGGACGAAACCTTTGTTCGTGGCTTCCTTGGAAAGATGCTCTTCTCTGGAGAAGAGGCCAAGAAGAAGGCCCGCGTTCTTTCTGGGGGCGAGAAGGTTCGTTGTATGCTCTCTAAAATGATGCTCTCGGGGGCCAATGTTCTTATCATTGATGGACCGACCGACCACTTGGATCTTGAAAGTATCGTGGCAGTTAACGAAGGGCTCACTCGCTTTAGTGGAACTCTTCTTTTCACAACTCACGACCACGAGTTTATTCAAACTGTGGCCGATCGTGTGATTGTTCTCGATGGTGGCATTTCTTACGATAAGAAAACCACTTACGATGATTATCTCGACGAAATCTTGAAGTAATTTTTGTTGTGGTGCAAGGTAGTCGGAAATGATTTTTGGAATACGTTTCCAAATGCAAGGGATATTGGTACTTTTTAGGGCGTAACCTATGAATTTAAACGTTAGGACTTATGCTTATGAAATTTTTGAAGTATCTCTTGCCGATGGCCTTACTGGCCTGTTCAACGGCGCCCTCCTTTAAGAAGGCCCAAAATCCAAAGGCGCTCTCTCAGTCTGAAGCTGAATATCGCTCCCAGGCCATTTTTGATATTACCTATAAGATGGAAATCTCTCTCGATGAGAAGTCCCTTTCTTATCATGGAAAGCAAGGAATCAATTTTCAATTAAATGAAGTCTATCCTCTGCGCTTAGATTTTATTGGAGGGAAAGTTGAATCCCTAACCATCAATGCTAAGAAGATCAGTGAAGTTGATTACAATGGTTCTTGGATCACGTTACCCGCAGATGCCCTAAAGCTGGGTGGCAACCATGTGAGTGTGGCCTTTGAGCATGATTTCTCCAATAGAGGGGCGGGGCTTCACCGTTTTAAAGATCCAGTTGATGGACGCGTTTATACCTACACAGACTTTGAACCCTTTGACGCCAATAAATTTGCACCCTTCTTTGATCAGCCCGACCTAAAGGCAAGGTATCAACTTATGGTTCGCACCCCAGAATCTTGGGAAGTCATCTCCTCAACATATCCAGAATCTACTCTTATGAGAGAGGATTACAAGGTTTGGAGTTTTCCTCAAAGTGAGATTTTTAGTACTTATATTTTCTCTCTTCATGCGGGGCCATATAAAGTATGGAAGGATAAATACGTAAGAAAAGGGAAGGGGAAGTCTGGAGTCATTCCTCTCGATGTTTACGCTCGTCAATCTATGGCCAAATACTTGGCGCCAGAGATCCCGGAGTGGTTTGAAGTAACGAAGCAGGGCTTTGAGTTCTTTGAAGAATTCTTTAGCACTGATTATCCTTATAAGAAATATGGTCAGCTCCTTGTGCCTGAGTTTAACTCAGGAGCGATGGAAAACGTTGCAGCGGTAACGTTTAATGAGAGGGCCATTCATCGCAGCAAACCTACCTACTCCGAAAGAAGAGGGCGTTCCAATACGATTCTCCATGAAATGGCCCATATGTGGTTTGGAGATTTAGTTACTATGAAGTGGTGGGATAATCTGTGGCTCAATGAAAGTTTCGCTACTTTTATGGCCTTCTTATCCCTTGAGCAAAACACAAAGTTTAAAGATAGCTTTGAATACTTCTATATGAGAACAAAGCAGTGGGCCTATTGGAATGATGACCTTGTGATTACTCATCCTATCTTGGGTGAAGTTAATGATACAGATGAGGCCATGCTTAACTTTGATGGGATCACCTATGGAAAAGGGGCGAGTGTCCTTAAGCAGCTTTATTACTACCTTGGGGAGGAGAATTTCAAAAAGGGTCTAAAACTCTATTTTGATCGCCATGCGGGAAGAAACACGGTTCTTCGTGACTTCTTTGCGGCCTTTGAGGAAGTCTCTGGAACGGATCTCGACCCTTGGGTTAACGAATGGCTTAAAACAGCAGGAACAAATACCGCTGAAGCTATCTATAGCTGTAAGCAAGGAAAGGTCGATAGTTTTGCAATTGAACAGTCTTATAAAGAGGGTTATCCCTATTTGAGAACTCACAAAACCCAGATCGCTTTCTTAAATATGAAGAAAGGAAAGCTTGCCGTTAATAAGACTTTCAAAGTGGAATATAAAGGAAAGCTTACGACTCTTCCCGAACTCAATGGGGTGGATTGTCCCGAAGTGGCCTTTGTTAATTATCAAGACTTTGATTTTGCCCATATCCAATTTGGACAAAATGATCTTGCGGCCATTAAAAAAAATCTCTCTAGCATCAAAGACGATATGGTTCGGTTAATGGCCTATAACTCCCTCTTTGATATGGTGAAAAATGCAAAGCTTTCACTTCGTGCTTACACAGAAATCATTCTTCCCCATCTAAAGAAAGAAAAGAATTACAATGTTGTGGTTAACGGACTGGATAGTTTACAAAATGTTATCGGCTACCTCTTTGCCAAAGAAATTGAAGATGAAGAATTAATCTCTAGAGTGGAGAATTTCTTGTGGAAACAAATGATGGCAGTCAAGAACTCGGAAGTGAAGCGACATTATTTTCAAGTGTTTGGAAATGTGGCCCACTCTAAGTCTGCATTAAAGAAGTTAGAGGCGCTCTATCTAGGAAAAGTAAAGTTGAAGGGAGTTCCTGTTGGGATTGATGAAAAGTGGATGCTGCTTCAGCAGCTCTCTAATTACTCCTATCCGAAAGTGGGGCGTTATGTGAAGCAGTTGAAGAAACAAGATAGTTCTGATCGTGCAAAACGTAGCCTATTGGCCATTGAGGCCAGTCGTCCTGAACTTAAGGTTAAGCAGAAGTGGTACAAGGCCTCTTTAGAAAAAGAGACTCCTTTTTCACTTAAAGAAATGGGCAGTGCACTTTTCTCACTTTTTCCCCGAACTCAGCGTAAGCTTAAGAAAGAAGTGACGACTCAGTTCTATAAAGACCTCAAAGAGAATATGCTTGGGCGTCAGATGAGAATGCAACGAATGTTTGTCGGGAGTTTTATTCCGGCCTTCTGTGATAAAGAATCCTCTCAAGAGTTAGATAGCTTTATTAAGGCCAATGAAAATTTACCTGTAGGAATTATGAAGAGTCTTAAAATCACTCTTCAAGAAAATGATCGTTGTATAAACGTTATCTACTAAGAAAATCATTACGGTATCCTATTTAACAAATAGGGTACCGTCTACTCTTGCTTCACGCACAAACCCTGTCAAATTTCCTTCGGACTGCGCATTTAAGATACATACTTGCTCACTTTTGGTGAGAACATCCATAATCATTTCTGCTTTAACAATCATGCCACCAAGAATAGAGCCATCTTCAATCATCGCCTGTACTTGTTTGCAGTTAACCTTGGCCATAACTGCGCCATCTTGATCGAGGAGACCTTTTTCTCCTGTAAGAAAAATAAGTGTCGCCTCGGTTGCTTTGGCCACAGCAGCAGCAGCAACATCGGCATTGACGTTATACTTTGTTCTACCGCTAGGGTCGATACCTACTGGAGAGAGGATAACGATTCCTTGTGCGCTGAGCTCAGCTAAGACATTTCCTCGAATATGCTCTACTTTACCGACTTGACCAAGCTCGGGGTTAAGGGGAGAGCATTGGAGGATTTTCCCGTCTACACCAGAGAAGCCAAAGGCCTTGGCACCATGGAATTGAAAGAGGTCGACGAGCTGACGATTAATCTGATTGGTGAGAACATCTTCTACGATAGAGACTTCATCAGAGCTTGTTACACGTTGTCCCCCCAGAAATTTAGGGGTAAGTCCAAGCTCTTCAAAAGCACGACTAATAAAGGGACCTGCTCCATGAACCACGATAATCTGGTGACCTTCTTCGTAAAGAGAGATCAGCTCTTTGATCCAAAAGTCATTTTGACTTTTTTCGAGGAAGGCCCCACCAATTTTAACCACCAGTTTCATAACTAATTGTACTCGGTGTTGATATCGATATATTTCTTTGAAAGATCACAGCCCCAAGCGGTTGCTTCAATGTCACCTGAGTGAAAGTCGATTTCAATTTTTATGAGATCTTCGGTGAAGCGAGTTTTCATTTTGTAGTAATCAAGGGGGATGGGTTGACCGGCCTCTACAATGGGAACTCCTTGGATTTTTAAATCGAGCTTATCCATCAACTCTTCAGGGACACCAAATTGACCAAGGCGAGAGTAGATTCTTCCCCAGTTGGGGTCTTCTCCGTGGATGGCCGTTTTTATCAGAGGAGAGTTGGTGATGCCTCGGGCCGCTTCACGAGCATTCTCAAGATCATTGTGGCCAATGAGGTGTACTTCAATCAGTTTTGTGGCCCCTTCACCATCGGCCGCAATAGATTTGGCCATGAAGATAGAGATTTCTTCAAAGGCCTTAATGAAGAGGGCCTCATCTTCTGGGTTATTAAGGGTGAGGTTACTGGCCCCATTGGCGGCCAAGAAGAAAGAGTCGTTAGTGGAAGTTTCTCCATCAACGCTGATCATGTTAAAACTTTTATCGGCCACTTGTTTGACCATACGTTGTGCTTGATCGGGATTTAGGGTCACATCAGTAAAGACGTAACCTAGCATGGTGGCCATATTGGGATGGATCATTCCTGAACCTTTGCATACACCAGTGAGGCGAATGGTTCCCTCGGAGAGTTCGATATCTTTATAAACACTCTTGGGAATAAGATCTGTTGTCATAATGGCCAGAGCAAAGGAGTTCGCATTCTTTGACTGACGATCGTGAAGTTCATTGATTCCGCGTTTTAACTTTTTCATCTCAAGAGGCACACCGATCACACCCGTAGAAGAGATCACCACTTGATCAGGATTACAGTTAAAGATATGGGCGGTATGCCTTACTAACTCGAGATTATCTTCAATGCCTTTATTTCCCGTTGCAGAATTGGCCTGGCCTGAATTGGTCATTATATGGCGAATTTTATCGGAAGGAAGAATCGACTCGCAGTACTTTACCGGGGCGGCCTTGCCGTTATTTTTAGTGAAAACTCCGGCCACGACCATATCTCTATCGGAAGATATAATTCCGAGGTCGGGACGATATTTTCTCACACCACAGTTAACACTATTGGAGGTGAATCCTTTGGGAAGTTTCGTTTTGATCATGGCCTGTGCGGGTTCCATATTCTGTCCTTATACAGGAAAACCTGTGGTCAAGGGTTGATTGATAAGGTTATTAAAGTTCTCTAAGGCCTGCCCAGCAGCACCTTTCATGAGATTGTCGATCATACTAAAGACCGTTAAACGTGTTCCCTCAAGGTGCAAAGTGATTTGCGTCTGGTTGGTTTGTAGAACATTGCGAAGAGCAAGCTTATAATCTTCTTTGTTCTGCGTTCCTAGAGAGTAGACCGTTACAAAAGGATAGTCCTGATAGGCGGTGGCATAGGCCTGAACCACATCCTTGAGAGGAGTATGGTGCTTAAGGTCTACATAGAGAGTCGAGAGGATTCCTCTTTTTATGGGCAGGAGAGTTGTGGTGAAGCGAGGATCAATTTTCTTTCCCGTAAAAATTTCAGCAAAGCGAATAATTTCGGGGAGGTGTTGATGGTTTCCTATTTTATAAGGGGAGACACTATCAATGAGTTCACTAAGGTTCGTCATATCCTTCGGTGAGCGACCAGCACCACTCGTTCCCGACTTGGAATCAATCGTAATGGAGTCTTCACGAATGAGGTCTGCCTTGAGTAAGGGGAGCAAGGCCATAAGGATACTCGAAACATAGCAGCCAGGGTTAGAAACAAGGGGGCCTTCTACTTTTTGGTGAGGCACTAACCCGTAATTTCTTTCGCTCCAAAAGAATTCATTTTCATGTTCAATGCCATAGTATTGGAGGGCCTGAGTTTGATCTAATCGATGGGCACCACTTAGGTCGATAACTTGCGCTCCCTTTTCAAGTAAAGAGGGCGCCATCGCAGCGGCATCAGAGGCACTACAAGCGAGGAAGACAAATTCACCGTTACAGTGCTCACGCTTGGCAAAGTCTTCTCGAGAAATATAGCTAAGCTCTTTTTGAGACCTTCGCACTTCTAAAAGATCGTGCTCGAGTTTCCAGCTCTGATCATTACTGACCAGTTGCAGGGATGATACATGAGGGTGGTTGAGTAAGAGGCGACAGGTCTCTAAACCGGTGTAGCCTCGAGCTCCGAAAACGGCAACCTTATACGAAGGGGAAATTTTCTCTTCCATGTATCATCCTTTTTGTATCCTGATCAATTCATGATCAAAACTCGCTAAGCAGCTCGGCGACGGCCCTGAGCGATGCTTCAATATGTTCTTTGGTTATGGTAAGGGCAGGAACAAAGCGTAGGGTATTTCCACCGGCCACACCAATAACAACGCCCTTATCGAGAAGCTTTATGGCAAATTCGCGTGCAACGATAGCATCATCAATCTTCAGCCCGCGCATAAGTCCACGGCCTCTTACTTCAATGGCCTTATCATTTGTGGCCACTATTTCATTGAGTAACTTCTCATAGAGAGCGGCCTTCTCATCAACTTCTTTTAGGAAGGACTCTTGATTAACGGTTTCAAGAATATGGCGGGCCACACGACAAACTAAGTAGTTTCCACCAAAAGTTGTTCCGTGCATTCCCGGTTTAAAAACATTTTCAAATTTTTTGGCGACTTGAAGTGC
>JBFHGF010000095.1:0-9677 GCA_041583335.1 Bacteriovoracaceae bacterium | reverse complement strand
GGGAATAGAAAAATCAAAATCGACTCCAAGATTCTTTCCTCCCGAGGAGGTTTGAAAAATTCGATAGTGTTCCTGCTGTAGAGATGTCTTTTTCAAGTCACCTCCTGCGAGAAAGGCTTCAGAGATTTCCTTAATTTCTTTTTGAGAATATTTGAGTGTAGTCAAGGCCACTTCAATCGATTGATTGAGTATACGAAACTGCCCACCTCCGGCCAAACTCTTAACTTTTGCCCAGGAGTACTCTGGCTCACTTCCCGTGGTGTCACAATCCATGAGCAGGCCAATGGTCCCCGTAGGAGCAATGGCCGTGACCTGCGCATTCCTTAGTCCACTCTTTTTTCCCAGCGCCAAGGCCTCTTGCCACAAATGCTGGGACTGTGACAAAAGAAGTGATGAGTAGTGAGTCGTAATTTGCTTCATTGGTGCCTGGGAGACTCCAACACATGGCCGCCCCAAAGAAGAGTTTAAATGATTCGAAAGCACATGAAGCATACTTTCGCGATTGGCCTCATAGCGCTCGAAGGCCCCCAATTCTTGGGCCAAGAGGGCACTTTGATGATAACAACTTGCTCCCAATAAAGAAGCGATCGCTCCCCCCATGGCACAGGCTTCAGGACTATCGTAGGCCAGTCCCATACGCATCAAAAGACCACCGAGATTGGCCACTCCTAAACCGAGAGTGCGGTATTGAATACTGCGTTTGGCCATTTCCTGTGACGGGTAAGAGGCCATCGATACCGAAATATCAAGGACCATAGTCCACAAGCGACAAGCATGTTCAAAGTGATCACCCTTAAACTCTTCCCCATCCCAAAAGTGAATCAAATTGAGAGAGGCCAAATTACAGGCGGTATCATCTAGGAACATATATTCACTACAAGGGTTAGATGCCTCTATCTTTCCATCAGTAGGGCATGTGTGCCATTCATTGATGGTCGTCGAAAATTGCAGACCAGGATCAGCACAGCTCCAAGCACTGTAAGCGATCTGCTCCCAGAGTTTACTGGCCGGGATGGTTTTGATGACCTTCCCATCAACTCGCCCCGTGAGTTCCCACTCTCCTTTCTCATCTAGACGATCAAAGAATTCATTGGGAATGCGAATCGAATTATTTGAATTTTGACCAGAGACCGTTTGATAGGCCTCTCCTTCCCAGAAGGAATTCAACTCACTGATGGATAAGGCCTCTCCATGATACTTTTGATAGACCTGAGGCGACTTTTCCTTGAGCGCCTCCATATGCTCTCTCAATTCTTGATGGCCTACCACCATGGCCGCTACTTTCTCTTCTTCACGCACTTTCCAAGAAATGAACGCTTCAATCTCAGGATGATCTAGATCAAGGCAAACCATCTTTGCCGCTCGTCGGGTCGTTCCCCCTGATTTAATGGCCCCGGCCACTTTATCTGATACCTCTAACCAACTCATCAATCCCGATGAACTGCCTCCACCAGAAAGAGGCTCTCCCTTTCCTCTGAGTTTGGAAAAGTTCGTTCCCGTTCCTGAACCATATTTGAAAAGGCGAGTTTCCTTCTTCCATAAATCGGTGATCCCATGAGGGCCAAGTAAAGTATCTTCTACACTTTGAATAAAGCAGGCATGAGACTGGGGCCTTTCATAAGCGGAGCTCGCCTCTACCACTTTCCCACTTTCTTCATCGTAGAAGAAATGCCCATTAGGATTTCCTTTAATACCATAGCGATGGAAGAGTCCGGTGTTAAACCACTGGGGAGAATTGGGAGAGGCCATCTGATGAACCAGCATATACTTAAGCTCATCGCCAAAGATTTTACCATGGGAGTGATCAAAATACTGAAGCTTCTCCCCCCAAGCAACCCAACAATCCACTACTCGATTTATCATGCATTCAATATCATGTTCGGGAAGATCCTCGTGCCCCTCAACTTTACACGCATATTTTTGGGCCATGATATCCACTGCAATCTGAGACCAAGTTGAAGGAGCACGCACCTCTACTTTCTGCGAAGCTCTCCCCTGCGCGTAGTGAATTTGGGAACTTCTCAATTCCCACACTATTGCCTTATAGGGATCCCTTGGGTTTTGAGTGGTAAAGACACGCTTAATTTGCAATTTAGATCTTTTCGAGTGTTTGGAGTTCAAATTCTCTCTCCCCAATTCAGAAGCTCATACATGGGTTAGTCCAACTTCAGGATACCATTTCCCCCCGTTTTACGCTAAAATAATGCCAGTGAAAAAAGAACTCAAACACCTCCTTATACTTAACTTTTTTACTCTGCTAACATGGGTTCACTCCCTCTCGAGCGCGGCCCTCTCTGATATCAACGCGCATAAAGAAGTAGTCCAAAAAGTCCAAGGTGAGCATACCAGTATGGATGCCCCCGCCGAAGTTCAGGCCACCTTTAAAGAAGAAGACTTCAGGCCTTATATGCTCGATCACTACAATGAAGGTTGCCCCACGAACAGTACTTGTACCAAAGAAATGGGAATGCTCTACAAGAAATGGTCCGAGGCCCTAAGTGCCAGTGCGGGAAAGAAGAAACTCACCCAAGGGCTTGAAAATTTTCGTAGACAAGTGGGTGTCCCCTTTGAAGTATGGGTCACCCAAACGGATAAGCACTATCCTGGTCTCATTACCTGGGAAGGCAATTGCAACTACCACAACCGCGAAGGAGAGAAGAAAATAAAAATTGGCGTCTCCCTCGTTAAGAATATTGATGACCTCTTAGAACTTGAAAAAACTCAGATCATCGCCACCCGTAAGCTCTACCGCTTGAACCCCAGCACTAATAAGGTCATTCGCTACCGTATCCCCCAGGCCGATACACCCCTTTATATCGATGGTGATGCGCTCATTTATCAGCGTAGTGAAAATGGGATCTATTATGGGATCTCCATTAATCCTGAAGGACATTTAACGGTAGTTGACACTGAAACTCCTCAGGAGTTTCCCAAATCCTTACCTTGTCCTAAAATCTTAAATGAAGTTCAAACGGCCCATCCCGAAGATTTTGAAAAAGAGATCTATGCCGGCGTCTACTGTCAAAAGACATGGAATCGCCAAAGCAAGGCCTTTGAGACCATTCTTCTAGGTTGGAGTTGTGATTAAGTTTACCACTTGGAATCTCGAAAATTTCTTTCTTACCCCCAACTTAAAATACCCACACCGCTACCTCAAAGACCAGGCCAAAGTAGAGAAGATTAGTGAAGTCATTCACAAGATTGGCCCAGACTTTCTCTTTCTCACCGAAGTGGGAGGTTTAGAAGATTTAAAGCACTTTAATGAAAAATACCTCGATCAGGACTACGAGGTCTTCTTTAAAAAGGGAAACTCAAACCGCGGTATAGAGCTTGGCCTAATGGCCAAGAAGAGTTTTCTCAAAGAAAGGCAATGGGAAGTTGTGCTCAATTCCCACGCAAAAAGTCCAATCTCTTTTCACTACCCCCACGAAATTAAAGAAAATAAAGAGGCCCTCAAAAAAGGCAGGGCCCTACCCCACCGTGGCCATAAGATGTCCCGAGACCTACTGCAAATTGAAGTCTACCATCAAAGTAATCGCCATAAACCTCTCTTTATTTTGCTTGGCGTTCACTTCAAATCAAAACTGGATAAAGAGGGCATTGATTGGAATGGACAAAGAAGAAGAATGGCCGAGTGCCGCTTTAGCGCAGAAGTCTTTCAAAAGTTGAATCAGAAATATCAGGGCAAGGTTCCTATTTTTCTCACCGGAGACTTTAACGGTGAGGCCCATAGTGCTAAGAGGGACCCTGAATTTCGCGACCTCTATGCTCTGGACTTAGAAGACTTTAGTGAAGCCCTAGATCTCCCCACCCATCAGCGCTATACCTTTATTGGGATGGATCGCACCCGAAAGGCCGTGGGCCTCCAACTTGATTATTTCTTTATACAAAAAGAAATGGCCTCATTTCTTATTCACGAAGACTCGGGCTTCTATCGCTATACCAATGAAAATGGAGAGGTCTATCCCATTCCTCAAAACCCTGGGGCTAAACATGCACTGCCCAGTGACCACTACCCTATTGTTATTACTTTTGACGACCAAGCCTTTAGTGCCTCGCTAGACACTTCTGAGTAGAGTCACTATCATAACTAAGAATACTCTCCATAGGATCAACCCATGAAAGCTCGCTCCAGTATCTTTATTTGCACCTTACTCTTGACCCTAACAGTGACAAAGCTCTTTGCCCAAAGCGAGACCAAGAATGATTTTAAAGTGAACTGGCAACTTCAAGTTACCGATCCTGATTTTGAACTCAAGTATTACAAACTTGATGAAGGTACTTACAAAGCATTTCTTCCTAAGACCAGTTGGCGCTGCAGTACCTCGGCCACCCAAAAGCATGGGAATATTTTGGTTAAGAAATTATTATGTGATTACAGTATTGAGAAGACGGGAACAGTAACCACTACAGTGAGCTGTTCCCCTGAGCGACCTTACTCAGAGGCCGTTCTTGAAATCTTTGATGAGAGAAAGAACCTCACCTTTCAACTTATGCTCAACTGCCGCAAGCAGTAAGAGAACAAGAGAAAGCGGTGGCAAACACCGCTTTTAGCATAAGTAGAATTTATTAAATTGCGCGGGCCTCGTGCTCCATGCCTTCATCGTATTCAACCCAAAAACGGCTATCGGCTGGATAGGAAACTTCCTTTCCACAGTCGAGCTGACCAATAACACAACCTGTTTTATCGTCAAATTTAAGGAGCTTTAGGAAGCGAGTCTTGTGATCCCAGCCAATATAGCGAACCCTAAAATCGGCACCATCTTCCGTCTTTGTTGACCACCATTCTTTAAGACTAAATACATTTGAATGCATAAATGACCCTTTTTCAATAACTTAGGTTATACTTTCGCTAAAAATGAATAATCTCTAGCGGCGTTTTTCTTATTTTAGCGAATTTTCGCAAAAACTTCAATTAAAAAAGCACACTGTCCTTTTTTTCCTAAACACAAGGCCATTGGCCACTTCCCTTAGGGGCCAAGGGGAATATCCCGATGAGAAGTAGGTATTCGAATAAATCGGAGAAATCGGAGTAAATCGGCATGAAGAAGATAAAAAATAAAGATCTAATCTTAATGACAGTAATGAGTTTTGGAATTTTTGGTTGCGCCTCCTACCGCCACCCAGAAACGATCAATGATAAGATGGCCCGATTTATGCCTAGGGATACCAACCCTAATCAGGTTCCTCCTTTGGCCATCCCCACTGACGTAAAGTCCAAAAGGCCCTCTCGCGGTATTGCCAGTGTTGGAAGCAACTCCTCAGAAAGTCGCCAAGACGAGAATGAAAATAGCGAAGAGCTTAAACTCTCTCATAAGCGGCTCTACTTTATGGGCCTTTATCAGCAGTACAGAACCCTCGGTAAATTTGTAAGTGAAGAACAAGTTCCAGAAATTCAACACTGCCCCAGTTTTCACACAACATTACTCAACGGCAAGACCGGATATCGTGAGAATCAAAAATCTAAACTTGATTTTAAAAAGAGATACAGCTCCATCCACGACGCAAAGAAGGCCTATTACCCAGAACTCTTTCTTCCCATGGCCCCTGATTCCACAGTTCCCACTCTAGGTGAAGTCGTAAAGAGTGATCAAGACTTAGATAAGAATATGGCCTTTCAACAGGCGCTAAAAGTCCACCTCACTAAAACCTATAAAGAACTAGAAGAGCTCTGTGACACAGGCTCCTCTTCCAATTACTATAACTTTGAAAATTTAGGTCGCCATATCAAGAGCAATCAAATGAGTTATAAGCAAAGTCCAGAGGCCCTGCGAACTTTGTATAAGACAACCATTTTCAGCAATATGGCCTTAATTGAAAGTTTGGAAACACCTATGGCCAGCGAAAGAAAGGCCACCAGAGGTCCGGCTTCTGTATCGACGGCCAAGAAATGGGATAATATTTATCAAGATCATATGGTGAAAGATCTCAACCTAAATTGGACTAAACACTTCCTTAAGAAGGCCATGTCCAATCGCTAATTGATATTACTTAAAGATATAGAGGCGGTTTCTAGAGCTATAGGCCGCAAGAATACCGTCCTCTACAGCGAGATCCCCAAAGAGGGCCGAAGAGCTATGGCCAAAATTGAAAACTTCCTCAATTTGAGAAAAGTCTAAGTTAATTGCTACTAATTGCCCTTTCGTTGTTCCGGCCACAAAACCATCCTTCCATTTACGAACGGAAGTAATAGGGTAATCGGAAACACGAATCTTACGAAGTTCATTGAAGTTCTCATCCAACATCAAAACCTCCCCTTCAGCATTACCAATAACAAGACCTTCAGGAATAACAATAGGAGCGCGAGAAATTTGATGAGGAATTTTTCTTAGCACAATTCCATTATTCATATCCATAACGGTCATTTCACCCGCAAGACTTCCCACGATTAATTTATTCTTATAGATCAGGGGACGAGTATCTACATCGATGAACTTAGGACCATCGACGACTTTCCTATCCCAAATCAAAGCCCCTTCTTCTAAACTAAAGGCCCCAACAGTTCCATCAGCAAAACCAACATAGACACGGTTATTATGAATGGTCGGTCTGCTCACTCTTTGTAGGGTGGTCAAGAAAGGAATGGCCCTCTTATAGGCCCATAGAATTTTTCCAGTGAGGGCATCGAGGCAAATAATTTTATGGTTTCTTGTGTGAACAATAAGGCGGCCATTATAATAAGTAGGACGGCCTTCAATCGCTCCACCAAGATCGACATTATACGAGAGCTTACCGCTTAGGCGATCACGGGCAAAGAGCCTCCCCTCCACATTTCCATAGGCAACCAACTGTCCAAAGACTACGGGAGCGGAATGATAGGAAGACTTATTTCCTTGTGACTCATCGGCTGCCCAAATGCCACGTCCATTATAGAGATCATAGGCCCCCACAGGTCCATTATTATTTCCAATATAAACAATACCATCAAAAATAGTTGGCCCTTGCAGTCCAATGGGAAGATTACCCGAACTGTAATCGATATCGAGATTTTTTATCCAAATGGGAGTAAAGACCGGTGTCTTCTCTCTTACTGCTTGAGGAGCATAATCCCCAAAAGTTTTTTTAACAGTTGAACATGACTGAAGAGTCAGGATAAGGGCAGCAGCAGCAACAATTCTTAATATCATATTATTTTTTACCTAAACGTATTTTACTTGAAGAGATGACCTTCTCTCTATAAAAAAAGCAGGAGAAGGTCCGAGAGGTTGGGCGAATTACTTTTCTAATTCAGAAAGATAGAGCCTCGCCATCTTTTTAAACTCTTCTTCTTTTCCATTATCTACCACGTATTGAAAAGAGCTCTTCGCTTTTTCACTATCCCCAGTCTTTAACTGAAGACGACCAAGGTCGAGATAGATTTTATCTTCCATATATTTTACAGAACTTGAAATCAAGGTATTCAAATGATTAAGTGCCTCTTGATTCTTACCAAGGTTTTCGGCCAAAGCAGCGGCCCTTGTTCCAAGAAAGTACTTGGCCTGAGCATTGGAGATTTTCTCTAGCCCTTCAACTGCAAGGCCATAGGCTTCAGCGCTCTTTTCCTTTTCCGTCAGGGCGTCGATCACTTCGATCGTGAAACTTCCTGCGCCCCCGAAGCTTCCCATGGATGACCACAGGTCTCGGTATTGCTTAACCACTTGTTCTGCTTCCAGTTTTCCTTCACGAAACTCAACGAGTTGAGTTTGTGTGAAACCAAAGAGCTTAGCCGCATTTTCATTATTTGTCTTAGTTTGAAAGTGGTTAAACACACCAAATCCAATAACGCCCACAAAGATAAGAGCTAAAACAGTAATCGTGAGGGATTTATTCTCAGCGATCCATACTCCAAGAGAGGTTTCTTTTAACTCTCCATCAATACTTTGAGATGAAGTGGCCTGAGTTGGTGTTGCTTCGTTAGTCGTCGTCGTCATTAACCTTTCCTTCAATGGTAAGTTTATATCTTTCATTAAGATATGAATTAGGGATGCTTAAGCCCTAAATTTTAGGATAATTTAAATCAAAGTTAAAGCCTCAATTTTACTTTGCTGGCCTTTCCCCTAACTTTAATAGGGATCACGAGATACGCGGCGCAAAACTTTCAAACTTAAACACACCCTAACTTGTGATAAAAGCCCCTTCGGTTTATTATATCTTTAGTAATATTCAGTGCGTAGCTAAGTCGGCACAACTAGTCAAAGGAATGACTCTTATGCAAAATCTCTCTCGTCCAAGAAGGTCTCGTCTTTTTGCAACAAGCCTAATCTTTCTTTTGGGACTTATGATCAGCTCCCCCAAAACCCACGCAATGGAGCGTATGTCGCGCTTAGGTATTGGCTACACTGGTCAACTCAAGAACGACATTCCGGCCATTAGTTTTAAACTGCAAAAGAGCAAGTCCTTCGCCTTTGGTGGAGTACTCGGCTATAGCAATAGTGATAATGGTGGCGGCACGGGCGCGGCGATAAAACTCTATCGCAACCTCTTTGATGAACCCAACCTCACGTTCTACGGCTCGCTTCTCGGTGGAATCATCTCTAAGAAGTCCCAAGGAGAGAGCAACTCCGGCTTTCAGGCCGATGTCACCCTTGGTTCAGAATTTAGCTTCACAGGACTTCAAAGTTTAGGATTTAGCCTTGAATTTGGAATGTCCTTTTACAAACTCGACAGCTTCATCAGCGAAACAGTGGGAAATAACTTTCTCATCTCGGCCGTTCACTTCTACCTCTAAATAAAAGGTTCATCCTCAGCATGAAACAAAGAATAGCAAAAGTATTTTCAGCGGCATCCCTTCTTGGAATTTTCCTAACCGCCCTCACTCCGACACAAGTCCACGCTCAGGCCGGACTGGGTACGGATCCATTTGCCGTAGAAGAAGATGACCTCAATATTGGCGGCGATATTTTCTCTGACTTTAGTGAGGATATTGAATCTGCACAAATAGCAGAAGACGAACGCTTCTATCGCTACGGCCGCTTCTTTAGTTTTGAAATGGGCCTAGGAGTAACCACCTTTGATGGCAACCGCGGGGCTGCCTACAACGACAATCCACCCAGTTATCACATTGGGCTAAACTACTTCTTTGATTTTAGAAACTCTTTTGCCATGGGTTTTGAATACTCCAAACATAACTTCATCCTCGAAGATGAAACCTTTGGCTTTCGAGGTCAAGGGGCCATAGGGCTTGTGGATGTGAGCATGCTCAGAATCTACTTCGCTCCTCGCTACTATATTGATACTTCCGATCTGGGAACGGCAATCACCTATTCCAATCCCTACCTCACCGCTCGCCTTGAATACTGGTATGTAAATAATAAATTTCGCGATCAAGACGGTCGCGTGCCTGACGATTCAGGCGGCGGCCTTGGAGTTGGACTCGGAGGAGGCTTCGAATTTCCCATTAAAATTAAAGAAAGTTATCTTGGAGTCGAGGCCCTGTGGCACTCGGTCTCCTTCCACGATAAATTCACTCAAAACTATAGCTCGGTTAACGGTGGCCAAGGCTACGACGACCTCAGCGGTAACGTCTACTCCGTCATGGTCTCCTACATAGTGAACTGGTAAAACTGATCGTCTTAATTGGTTTTTCCCCTACTTTGGCCTACTTAGCGAAAGCACAACCCACCGTATTCACAAATAACACCAATTAAAACCTCAGTTTATGCAGATTGGGATTTTGAGACTAAGGAGCAACTGAGAGC
>JBFHGF010000094.1:0-9682 GCA_041583335.1 Bacteriovoracaceae bacterium | reverse complement strand
TTAAGAATAGTTAAACCATATAAGGAGAATCCTATGAAAATTAAAGCTGCTGTTGCTTGGGGCCCAAATCAACCATTATCCATTGAAGAGGTCGATCTCGAGGGTCCAAAGAAAGGCGAAGTTCTCATAAAAATTCACGCGACAGGTGTATGCCACACTGATGCCTACACTCTTTCGGGCGCCGATCCAGAAGGACTTTTTCCTGTCATTCTTGGTCACGAAGGTGGTGGCGTTGTTACTGAAGTAGGCGAAGGCGTAACCAGTCTTAAACCGGGTGATCATGTCATCCCTCTTTATACAGCTGAATGTGGAAAATGTAAGATGTGTACTTCAGGTAAAACGAACCTTTGTTCTGCCGTTCGCGAAACTCAAGGGAAAGGGTTAATGCCTGATGGAACCAGTCGTTTCTCAAAAGATGGAAAAATGATTCATCATTATATGGGTTGCTCTACTTTTGCTGAATACACCGTTCTTCCGGAAGTATCACTTGCCAAGGTAAGTGAAAAGGCTCCCCTTGATAAAGTTTGTCTTCTTGGTTGTGGTGTAACTACTGGTATTGGTGCTGTTTTCAATACAGCAAAAGTAGAAGAAGGTGCAACGGTTGCTGTTTTTGGTATCGGAGGAATTGGTCTTTCCGTTATTCAAGGTGCTCGTCTAGCAAAAGCCTCTAAGATTATCGCTATCGATATCAACCCTGATAAATTCAAACTTGCTGAGCAATTTGGTGCTACTGATTTTGTAAATCCCAAAGATTATGACAAGCCTATTCAAGAGGTCATTGTTGAACTTACCGATGGCGGAGTTGATTATTCTTTCGAGTGTATTGGAAATGTTAACCTCATGCGTGCCGCTCTTGAATGTGCTCACAAAGGCTGGGGAGAATCTATCATTATCGGAGTTGCTGGCGCCGGTGAAGAGATCTCAACCCGCCCCTTTCAATTGGTCACTGGTCGCGTGTGGAAAGGATCCGCTTTTGGTGGCGTAAAAGGAAGAACGGAACTTCCTGGCTATGTGAATCGTTACATGTCAGGTGAAATTGATCTTGATAGCTACGTTACTCACACGATGCCTCTTGAGAAAATTAATGAAGCTTTTGAACTTATGCATGCAGGTAAGAGTATTCGTTCTGTCATTAAGTTTGAAGAATAGGAGGGGCCACCATGGAAGTGAACCAAACTAAAGCAAATAAGACCTTTGAAGGTTCAACAAATGTTTATAAGCATCAATCTGCGATCACAAAAACAGAGATGACTTTTTCTACATTTGAGCCCGAAAAAGAAATAAAAAACTGTATTATTTGGCTTTCTGGTCTTACCTGTACAGAAGAAAACTTCATTACGAAGGCCGGAGCGCAAAAATATCTTGCAAACACAGATACTATGATTCTTTGTCCAGATACATCACCAAGAGGAACTGAACTGCCGGGTGAACATGATGGTTATGACTTTGGATCGGGTGCAGGTTTTTACCTTAATGCGACAACAGAAGGTTATAAAGATCACTATCATATGTATGACTATATTATGAAAGAAGTGGTTCCTCTCATTCGTGATAACTTTAAGGTTAAAAATATTTCTATCATGGGTCACTCAATGGGTGGACATGGTGCTCTCGTACTTGGCCTTCGCGAAGCAAATACTTTCAAGTCTGTTAGTGCTTTTTCCCCTATTGTTAACCCGGTAAATTGCCCTTGGGGAGAAAAGGCCTTTACGGGTTACCTTGGAGACAATCGGGATGACTGGAAAAAATATGATGCAACAGAGCTTTTAAAGGCCGGAAATAAGAGAGCTGATACTCTTTTAATAGAGCAAGGTCTTGCAGATGAGTTCTTTGAAGGTCAATTAAAGACTGGAAATATTGAATCTGTGGCCAAAGAAGTTGGTCAAAATCTTCAGGTTAATTATCGTGAGGGTTATGATCACAGCTACTACTTCATTTCTACTTTTATTGAAGAGCATATTAACTTCCATCTTAAAGCTTTAAGCTAAAATAGAAAGGCCCTCAAACGAGGGCCTTTTTTTATGGCTCTAGGTCTTTAAGACTTAAATCAAAGTAATAGGTTTCACCATCTTTCTTATAGGCAAAGCAGCCCTTCTTGGTTGCAGAGATATTAAAGCCTGCACCCCAATAACGGTAACCCTCTTCATAGGATCGGGCCGTATTATGACTATGTGACTCGTCATGAACGATCTCTAATTTTCCGGCTTGATTATCTCCTATTAGGTTTCTCGTAAAAAAGCGCCACTTAATATGACGGTCTTCAACTAACTCACCACTTTCTTCTTTCATTTTAAGCTGCTCAGCTGTGTGGTAGAGAAATTTAGTCTTAGGATGAGCGAGCATCAATTCATAACGTTTATGTTGTTCCTTTACGGGAATGTCTTTAAGAACATCATCATAAAATTTCTGATCTAGAAAAAGATGAGAATGTCCCATATCTGGAAAAATAATAGCATCAACATAGTTTCTTTTTAGTGCATTTTCCACGTGAGAAATTACACTCGCAATGAACTGATCGGTTAGCTTTATATATTTAGGCTCATTATCTCCATAAGAGTAATAAGGAAGAACAACCTGCCCATCTTTAACCACTGCTCTTTCTTTGAGACGAAGGCCTCTCTCATAAACATCTTTTTCTTTATTTTTAATATCAGGAAGCGTCATTCCCCAGGAGAACTCACCAGAACGCAGATACTCTTCTCCAGGAGAGCTGAGACAGTTGGCCATATTAACCATGGGATTAGCAGCTCCCACAGAATTAATAAAACTTACAACAAGCAAGCCTAAGATATACTTCATTTGATTCCCCCATTTGTTTTGAATATTTATTTCTAAAATCCAGATGGGGAAAGTGTAAAGCGACCACGTCATTCTTACATTGCGTAAGCTACTGAAATCAAAATTTCTTAACAGCTATTGTAAGAATCCTTCTCTATTTTTACTGAAAAGGATAGAGCTTTGTGGCCCCTTCTCTATCAAGAGCAGAAAGCTCTGCAGTGCCCGTTCCTCCACAGCGTTGATAATGCATTATCGAGTCACGGTCATAGTCAGTAATAGGATCAAAAGGTGAAACTTCCTTACACTTAACCGTATTCTCATCACGGATATGCTCATGTCTAAAGCCTAGTACATGGCCAAGCTCATGGCGGACGACTCTTAACATGTCATTTGGCCTTCGTAGAATATAATCCTTTTTAAAAAGAACTGATCTCGACTTTACATCATCATAGGGAAAGAAGGCGCGGGCTGAATACCGTAGACGTCGACTCGACTGCATGCGAACACGAAAAGTGACGTTCTTATTCTTGTAGTCACAATCTCCATCCTCACTTGGCACATAGGTAAAGGTAACATTGGCCACACTCATCCAGTCGGCGGTTGCGACTTGAAAATGCTCTATCATTTTGGGCTTAAGGTTTTTAAAGTTATCACTGATGCAGTAAGTGAGGTTATGGCGATCGGCCTGTTCCCAAATGCGGTGGCCACCATCCTCACGGGACATCACCGTTAATTTATCATGCTGAAACAGAGTGTCATCAGTTGGGCAATCAAATTTCGCATAAACAGGTAGCGCCAAAATCGCCATCGCGATTATCTTTAAAAACATAAATCCTCCTTGAATCTAAGATAAGTGTAGAAGAACGAAATAGCCCCAACAAGGCGTTTCTGGTAGACTCAGATCCATGTTAAAAAATGTTATTTTTCTTCTCTTCATTCTTGTGCACTGGTCAACATATGCAGTTGACACTTGTAGTCGCACGGCCGTTATCAATTACCAAGAGGTTTTGGTCGATACAAACTCCACAGAAAAGGGTGAAGGCTTGCGTTATCACTTAGAAAAGGACCCTGTCGCAAAGAGCTATCTAGATAAATATCAAGAAGGAACTCAAATTCGCTGGGAAAATGCTGTGCTTGGCACAATGGGCACAGGTCTGCTCATTGGTGGAGCACTTGCCCAGGACAGTGGGTCCAGAAGTCCTCTTCTTATCGGTGGCATTGCTATCTCGATTGTTAACTTCCTCATGGCGAAAACCTTCGAAAACTCGAATGAAGAAAACCTTAATAAGGCCATTGAGGAATACAATAAGCGTAATATGCCAAAAATTTACTTCAATCCAGGCCAATCAAGTAGTAAAGATAGGGACAACACAGTGTCCTTTTTGCTAAATAAAACGTGGACATTCTAAGATGGCATAATAAGAGAAATGAGGATTTAATGAGCGATGCAGTGAGCAGTATAAAGTGCTTCAAGTGCAATCATGTACTTGATTTTTCACCAATGGATACGGTTGGAAGACAAGAAGAATGCCCTTCTTGTTATCAAAGCCTACATTGTTGTAAAATGTGTCACTTCTACGATACTGCCTCCTATAACGAGTGCAAAGAGCCCATGGCCAATAGGGTTCTCGAAAAAGAAAAGGCCAACTTTTGTGATTTTTTTAAACTTGGTACGGGATCTGATGGAGGCCCTGATAAAAATGACCTCCTCAGTGCTGCCAATTCATTATTTAAAGACTAGAAGCATAAAGATTAAAGGACAAAACTCATGAGACAAGAAACTCCAATTACCAAGGCCGGATACGAAGCCGTACAAAAAGAACTCGATCACCTCATTAAGGTTGAGAGAGAAGAACTCAAAATCGCGATCTCTGAAGCTCGTGAGCTTGGTGACCTTAAAGAAAATGCTGAGTACCATTCGGCCAAAGAAAAACAAGGCCACATTGAAGGGCGTATTTCTCAACTTCAAGGGGTTATAGCTGCTGCCAAGATTATCGACCCTTCAACACTTAATTCTGAACGTGTTGTTTTTGGAGCTCACGTAACTCTTCTCGATGTAGAAAAAGATGAAACCGTTCGCTACCAAATTGTTGGCGATATCGAATCAGATTTTAGTAAAGGAAAAATTTCCTTCCAAAGTCCTCTAGGAAAGGCCCTTATTGGAAAAGAAGAAGGAGACACAGTAATCGTACGCGCTCCCAAAGGTGATGTGGAGTACGAGGTAGACTCCATTGAATTTACAGCAGAATAGTACCATGCAAGAGGGCGCTCTTTCTTGGAACAGTGCCCTCACTCGCCTTACCCCTGGTAATAAGAAGAGTAAAACCATTGAGAAACTTCTCTCTAGTGGAATCACTCAGCTCAAAGATCTACTATGGATCTTGCCTTTAAAGACTCAAATCCATCCTCCCGTTAATACCTATGCCTATGCGGCCGACGACTCGCTATTTCAAGGAATCGGGAAGGTTCTCAATATTCAGCACAAGCCCAACTTCAAATCTAAAGGCAAAGGGAGAACCCCTTTGGCCAACATCACTTTAATAGTTCAAGATGCCTTCTCTAATGGCACGCTAACATTGAAGTGGTTTAACTGCTACCCATCTCAGGTGAAGTCTCTTAAGGAGCTTGAATATATTCACTTCAGTGGACCAGTCAGTTCTTTCATGAGTCAGATGCAAATTATCTCTCCAGATTTTCATGAAATTACAAAAGAAGAATTTGGAAAGCCCAAGGAGTTTTGGACCGCTCAATCTCAAGCTCAGCTAAAAGTTCAATACCCTACCATAAATGGGATATCCCCTCATTTATTACTCGGAGTTTTCAACAAAATTCCTAATTCATTGTGGAAAACTCTCCACGAATATTTACCCGCAGAGATTATCCAAAGGCATCAATATATTGGTCTAGGAGAGGCCTTTCGTCGTGTCCACGGAAAGTGTGCCTTAGAGGAGGCCATTGGCAAAGAGCTTGAAAAGGCTCATGATCGCCTCATTTATGAAGAATTCTTTCGTGAGCAAATTAAATTAATTCTCAGACGTGAACATCAGCATACAATAAAAGGTATTTCCTTTTCAAAATGTCGCTGGGAAAAGCATACCCATTATTTTCCCTACGAACTAACAGATGATCAAAAGTCGACGATGGTCCATGTACAGTCTGATCTCTCCCATGGTCATCCCATGATGAGGCTTATTCAAGGAGATGTGGGCAGTGGAAAAACCACTATCGCTTTTCTTGCATCGTTTATGGCCAAGGATTCCGGCTACCAATCGGCACTGATGTGCCCTACAGAGTCACTTGCTCTACAGCACTTCTTGAGTGCTAAAGAACTATTTAAAGAAGATATAAATATTGAATTACTCGTCGGAAGCTTAACAAAAAAAGAAAAAGATGAAGTGCTCTCTCGCCTAGGAGATGGATCTATCGATCTTCTTATAGGAACCCATGCACTTATCCAAGACTCAGTGGTTTTTAAAAAACTTGGGTTGGCCATTATCGATGAACAACATAAGTTTGGAGTAGAGCAACGCTTAAAGCTTGTTAATAAAGGAAAGGGTGCTCACTGTCTAATTATGACCGCCACTCCTATTCCTCGCAGCTTAAGCCTCACTCAATACGGAGATCTTGATGTATCGGTCATCAAGTCTATTCCCAGTGATCGCAAGGGAACTCAAACAAGAATTGTCAGTCCACCAACTTATCAGAAATACCTTAGTTTCTTTAAAACACGAATCAGTATGGGCGAGCAGGCCTATGTCGTCGTGCCGGCCATTGAAGAAAATGAAGAGCAAGATATCCTCAACCTTGAAATCGTTCTAAAGAAATATAAAGAATACTTTCCTGAGTTTAAAATTATTGGACTGCACGGAAAAATGAAGGCCGATGAAAAGAATCAAGCCTTTATCTCCTTTCGTAATAAAGAGGTCGATATTCTGATTAGTACCTCTGTTATTGAAGTCGGAATCAATAATCCCAATGCCACCATTATGTCTATCCTCAACCCCGAACGATTCGGGTTGTCCTCTTTACATCAAATGCGTGGACGTGTTGGACGAGGGGATAAGCCCGGCTTTTGCTTTCTGGTCAATGACAAACAAATTTCTAATACCGCACTAGAGAGACTCTCTATTATTGAGAAGAATAAGGATGGCTTTAAGATCGCAGAAGAGGACTTACGTATTCGCGGAGAAGGAAACCTCTTTGGTAAGGAGCAATCAGGAATAAGACCAACCAAGGTACTGGCGTCGCTTATCCTTCACCAAGAAACTCTCGAATCAGCACGCCAAGATGTCGAATCACTTATGGCCAATTTTCCTGAAATATTCCAGCAATTATCTCAGGAACTAGGTAAAGATGACATCTTATACAAAACTGTCTAATGGCCTTAAAATATATTCATGATTATATTTGAAATCTTCTCCAATACTCCTCACGTTCCTTCATGGACGGTAACGCTCTATTTTGAAGAGTTCCTCATTGGTGCTTTGGCCCGTTGTGACCTCAAGCTACCCAAGAGCACGGGAGTTTCTACTATTCTCAAGGCCAAACAAACAGAAAAAGGTCTCGTTATCAAGGGTCATAACCAAGAGTATTTCTGGGTTGATGGTAAGAAAGTTCAAGGAAATAAACTCGTTCTCCCCAAGCAGTTAATTAAAGTGGGAGAGACAACCTTTACGATTAAAGAAAATCATTTCGACAAAGTTAACCGCACTCTCGATATTGCTGATCAGTATGAACGATTTGCTGAAGAGAAAAGTGAGTACATGCCTATTCTGGAGGCCATGGAAAAGGAAATTCTTTACGCAGATGGTGGACTAATTACCCCAAAGCCTGATAGTGAAATAGATCTGTAATGCAAAGAGAGACCTATGTTTAATGGATTTAATGAATATTCTTTTACAACTTCTGAAGAAATAAAGATTCACTACGGTAAGAATTTTGATGAGTTTAATTCAGAAAGACCATGTATCGTCTTTAATTACGGACTCGTTTGTAATGTCGCCCATTGGAAAAAACAAATCCCCTACTACCATGACCAGGGCTACCAGGTTATCTATCACGACTACCGCTTCCACTTTAAGAGCGATCGAACCAATGATATCGAAGACCTTTCTTTTGAAAATATCTCTTTGGATATGAAAGAGCTACTCGACTATATCGGTGTCGAACGCGCCTTCCATTTTGGCCATAGCATGGGAGTAAATACGACGCTTGAATACGCCTACCGCTATCCTGAAGACGTGCGAGGAATTGTTCTTATATCAGGAACCGTTCTCCCCCCTCAAGATATTCTCTTTGATACTAATTTTATGGATCTTCTGCAGCCAATACTTGAGTTTCTTCTAAAAAAATATCCTACTCTTTATAAAACAATTTGGACTACTGGCCATAAAAATCCTCTCGCCACTCACCTTGTTCATCAAGGTGGTTTTAATACCAAAATGGTCCCCAAAGATTTTGTTGAATACTATCTCAAGAAGATTGGAGAGCTCGAACCAGAAGTCTTCTTTCAACTTTTAAAAGAAATGAAAAATCACGATATTGTAACAAAGCTTGAGATGATTAAGGCTCCGGCCCTTATTATGGGTGGAGATAAGGATCAAGTGATTCCCAATTTCCTTCAATATATTCTGAGTGAAAACATTCCAAATTCTAAGCTCTATATTATTAAAGACGGAAGCCATGTTCCACAGGTTGATTTTTATAAGACGGTCAATGAAAGAGTCGACCTCTTTCTAAGTAAGAACCTAACTTCGGCTTAGATTATGGCTTCATATTTTTATATTCAAGTAATGCCCCAAAAATTCTTTTCATGGCAGCAATCGTTTGACTCTTCTTATACTCAACGTGGGAAGCTTCCCCTTCTGAATTAACCTTATGGGCGTGTTCATCAACAATTTGAACTTCGTAAGGATAGAAGAAGCGAATATCCCGTGCTATCAAAGAGTAATCCATGGCCAAAACTTTTTTGGCCAATTCATTATCTCGTTGTTCTTTAGCAGCGGTTCTCAAATTGATAAACTCCTGCATAAATGGATTCTTATACTTAATCAGCTGACGACAAGTAAATTGAATCGCCTGATAGGCAGATAAACTATGCGAGTTTTTATCCCTTTGTGAGCCAGGATTTGAAAAAGATGATTCTAAAATTTCACGCTCAGCTGCTT
Source organism: Bacteriovoracaceae bacterium (assembly GCA_041583335.1). Classification (GTDB taxonomy): domain Bacteria; phylum Bdellovibrionota; class Bacteriovoracia; order Bacteriovoracales; family Bacteriovoracaceae. The sequence goes on along the minus strand of JBFHGF010000094.1, from coordinate 737 downwards.
CTAAAAACTTCTCCTCAGGGAGGTCATTCCTCAAGGCAAACTTTAAAAGATTAGTGTGTCGTTCTTTGTAGGACTTAATATCAAAGAGAGAATTTGTAGAGCGGCTTGGTTTAATATTGTGAGGAATCACTATGTAGTTTTCGACTAAGAACTTAATGACTCGAATCGTGTCAAAGCGTGATTTGGTAATTATCCGCACTCCGACCCGATCAAAAAGCTCTTCAGCAACATTCTCTGCCTTATGAAGAAGTTTAATAATTACAGAGTCACGTGTTTTCTTGGACTTCGTTTCAAATTCCACTAATTCAATACGTTCTTTTTCTTCTCCACTTAGTTTATTAGCAAAGTAGAGGTCTTCATCTTCTCGATAGAGGAACTTATAGAACTTATCAAAAATCTGTTTTTGAACTTCTGAGAAGTAATTTGATCTTAGATCTTTATCCACATGTAAAATGGTATGCATCACTTTAAGGACAATTTCTGCCCAATAAGTTTCTTCCCTCGTCATATCTTCTTTATTACCAGTGGCCATCAGAAAAAGCTCACTGATATCAGTAATCATCACAATTGAATTGGGAACTTTTAAATCCAAACCATCTTCGTTACCTTCAATAAGGAAATAGCGACGAATAAATTGAATGGCCTCTTGAAAGTTTCCAAAGAGTTCTGCTCGTGCCACTGGATCATTTGCATCAAGACCATAGCCTGACAGAAAACGCTCAACGGTCTCAATATCG
>JBFHGF010000093.1:0-9692 GCA_041583335.1 Bacteriovoracaceae bacterium | reverse complement strand
TAAGTTTATCGACTAACTTATTAATATTACGTAAGATTTAATTTATGAAAGAGATTGGCGTAAATTGTCAATTTTTTAACGACTTTCTTTGCCATAATTTTCATTGAACAAATCAGATTCATTTGTTCTGGCGAAGGAGAATTTTAATGCGCAATTTTAGTTATGTTGCAAAACTAATTAAAGAAAAGAGGCTATCTCACCCTGAGAGATACTCACAAACTCAATTATCAAAAACATTAGGTTATAAAAACGGTCAGTTTATTTCAAACTTAGAGCGTGGTCTTTGTAGCATTCCTCTTAAGGGAATGGTTAATTTCCTACAGGTTCTAGCGATCTCAGAAGATGAGCTTAAAGCGGCCATTCTTAAAGATTATGAACTCACTCTCGATTACTACCTAAAAGGTGATTTCGAAAACGGTGCAGACTCAGCGGAGATGGCAACGGCTTCGGCTACCCTATAATCTGTTGATAAATTGTTTTCTATATTTGAGGGGAGAAATCCCCTCATTCTTTTTGAAGGCGCGTGTAAAGGCGCTAGATTCGGAATAACCTAGTCCTTGTGCGATATCGGTTACTTTAAAGATGGGGACTTCTAGCATCTGCTTGGCCATCTCAAACTTCATAAATTGAATTAACTCCGTAAAACTTAGATCGTGACTTTCTAGTCTTCTTTGCAAGGTTCTCTCTGACAATCCAAGGCTTTGGGCCATCTCCTTTATAGGGAGTTGCTTTCCTTGAATATTTTCGAGCATAAATTTAACGGCTACTGCAAGACGCTCATTGAGAATAGAACTGCTATCAAAGCCAAAGAGCTGCTTAAGGGTATCGTGAGCCTGGCGCTGAAGGATTTTTTGTAAGTTTTTTTCAGGACGGGATGATTTGAGCTTAAATTCATTTCTGTTTAGTGGCAGTGAAATGAATTTTTCACCAAATTCGAGTTGATCAAATTTCTTTTCTTTCAATTGAAAAGAGCGCTCAAGGGTTTTGAGTATCCACGAGAATTCAAAGAAGAGGGAGGCCAGATCATAACTAAGTTGCGGGTATTTGGTATAAAGGCTAATTCGATCAGGCTTGATCATTAAGTAGTGGATTGGATTAATGAGTTTGTAAAAGTTTGCGAGCTCCTCTAGTCCTTTGACCAGAGTGGGGTTAACTTTTATAAGCTGTTCCAAGAGGCGATATCGATTTGAAGGGCAATGAGTCGCTAGGTTAAAGGAGTACTCTAATTGCTCTACGGGATCGAGGTCGAAGAGGATCAGGTCATAAATGGCGCTGATATGGGTTTGTCCAACCACAAAGTTGGAAAAGGCCCTTGGCCTATGGGGGAGTGATTCATCAAGGAAACTATCGATGGCCTTGACTTTATCTTCATTTTTGAAGGAAGAGTCACTGTTGGAGAGTGCCGAATATATGAGATTAACGTAGTTAAATACGTATAATCGGTGCTTGATGGGGAGATCAAAGAGCTCTTCTTTTATCATTGCAGTAGTTTAACAAAAAGGTCTATCTCCTTCGAGGAGAATTCGTGATTTTTCCGACCAGTAATGGTAAATTTTTGAACAATAAATAAACTTTCTAATGGATTAGATATATGAAAAAAGTTGTGCTTACGGCCATCGTGTTTACCCTCTTTTTGGCCGTTGGAGGCAGTCTTTTCTTTGTGAAAACAAGGCTACCTCAATATGAAGGAAAGCTCGCCTTACGGGGCCTTGGTGGTGAAGTAAGCGTTACTCGTGATCAGTGGGGGATTCCCCATATTGAAGCCAACAATGAAGAGGATTTGCAGCGGGCCTTGGGCTTTGTGATGGCGGGTGACCGCCTATTTCAAATGGACCTTCTGCGCAGAATTGTAAATGGACAGTTAAGTGAGGTCTTTGGAGAATCGACTTTAGAATTCGATGTCCTTTTGCGCAGGTTACGCCTACGTGCTCATATGGATGACGTATGGGAGAGTAAACGCCATACCATGGACTCGAAAATGATTAAGTTGATGGAGGCCTTCTTAGAAGGTGTTCACTACTACATGGAAACTCAGCCTCTTCCTTTGGAGTTTACCATACTCAATTATCAACCTCGCCCTTTTTCCCCTCAAGAAGCGATGGGAATTAGTGGCTACCTTGCGCTTAGTTTTGCAGAGGCCTTGATCACAGATCCTCTCTATACAGATTTAAAAGATGAGCTGCCTCAAGAGATTGTTGATCTGATGTGGGTCAGAGAGAAGAACGATAAGAATGCTATAAACCTAAGTAACCGCACTTCTTTTAGCGTTAAGGACTCTTGGTATCAAAATATGTTAAATGCCCACGATTACTTTAGAGATTATATGAGTCTCTTTCATGGGTCTAATAGCTGGGTGGTTGCGCCTTCAAAGACAATTTCAGGTTTTCCTATTTTGGCCAATGATCCCCATGTCGCTTTCTCGAGTCCAGGAATTTGGTATGAGGCCCATCTGAAATCTCCAGAGTACGAAATTTATGGCCACTATGTTCCCTTAGTTCCTTTTCCGGCCATGGGGCACAATCGCCAGCGAGGCTGGGCCGTCACTATGTCAGAAATGGATGACCTCGATTTATATGAAGAGATGATAAATGATAACAACCAAGTGATGTTTAGATATAACTGGGTTGAGTTAAAGAAATATAAAGAGATCATCTCAGTTAGAGGAGAAGAAGATCGTGAGCTTATGGTCTATATTACTCCTCATGGGCCTTTAATAGATGACACTAAATATGGAGTTGCTGGTAAGCATATTGCTGTGAAGTGGTCCTATCATCATCCTGATAACGATATTGCCACAGGCTTTTATAAACTTTCGCGTACCAAGAAATTGGAAGATCTCAATGAGGCCCTAAGCTATGGTGCGACTCCGGGACTTAATATTAGTTGGGTCGACCGAGAAGGAAATATCGCATGGAAAGTCATGGGGAAGATTCCTTACCGTAAAGGCTTTCGCGGCAATCAAATTCTACGCGGAGATAATGGGCTCTTTGAATATGAGCGCTACTTTAGCATTGAAGAAAATCCTGGTCTTGTTAATCCTGAACGAGGCTATATAGTCACGACTAATTACCGTCCTGAGTATCATGGAGAACTTCCTATCGATGGTTACTGGCAACCCAGTGAACGCTACGAGAGGATTACCCAGCTTCTCGATCGTCAGGACAAGTGGACCACCAAAGAGATGATGGCCTTACAATTTGATCAATTTGTCGTCACTGGTGAGTGGATGAGAGATATCTTAGTGGCAAGCGTGAAAGTGAATAATGAAAAGGATAAGGAAATTATTCAGAGGTTTAAGAGCTGGACTGGAGAGAGCGACAAGAAGAGCTTCGGCAGTACCCTCTATCATATGTGGACTCATTATATAGGTAAGTACGCGATGGAAGATGAACTGGGAAGCGAGCGCTATATTGCTTATAATAAAGTGGCCGACTTCTGGAATTTCTTTAAAACCTTTTTGAAAGATGACTCCCTTCTCTTTTGGGATGATGTCAAAACAGAAGGTGTTAAAGAAACCCGTGAGCAGATTATTGAAAAGGCCTATCATCAGGCCGTTGCTGTACTAGAAAAACGATTGGGAAAAGACTTTTCAAAGTGGCAGTGGGGAAAACTTCACACGGTTGAGTACTCCCATCCCATGGGAAAGGTGAAGCCTCTAAATTATCTCTTTAACCTTGGTCCTTTTGAGGCCGGAGGTGGTTACTTCCAAGTCGATAATATGAGCACGGCCCGCTATGAAGATTCTTTCAATGTAAAATTAGGACCAAGTGTACGTCGTCTGATCGACTTTAAGCGACCGGAACAATCCCTTGGTGTCTTGCCAACGGGAAATGTTGGCCATGTGAATAGCCCCTTCTATCAAGATCAAGTGCAGCTATTTTTAGATGGTGGCTATCGCGAACAATGGTTGGACCTTAAGGATGTTAAGGCCCATGATCATAAGGTACTAAAACTGATTCCTATTGGATATTCCGATAAGGAAACTCTGTAAAACTCTTGGTCTTATCTTCGTCTTTTTGTTGAGTCGCAAGCCTTAACTTATGAACGGTCTTCTCTAGCAGGGATGCTGGCTTTGATGGTCTCACTTCAATGGCCTCTGGGCGATTTTCATTTTGAACCATTCTAAGAAGCTTTTCTAATTTCTCTTCTTTCTTATCGAGATCTTCTTTTTGCTTAGAGGCCATGGCCTTAATTTTTGTATCCATTATGGCCGCAACAATGAGAATCGAGAAGATGATAGCGAGAATTCCAACTTGAGGGTGGCTGACACTGAGAACCGCAAGGCCAATAGTGGCAAGGATGGCCCACTCAATATACTTGGAATAATCTTGATCAATTTTGGTTTGCGATACTCTCTTCTTCGCATTGATCATTTTACGATACTGTCTCATGGCATACTTCTTCTGTCTCATGAGTTGCTCTTGATCGGCCTTCTTCTTGTTAACCTTTCTCATTGCTCTCTTTGCTACATTGGATGCTTGTACAATTTCGTATTCCATAATTTCCTCTCATTCTCTTAATTCTCTCTGCCTTATAGAGATACAAGAATGATGCCAAAGGAATTAACGCAATAACGAGGGATTAGCGGGGAGAGTAATTGCTTAAATGTTAGTCATTTCTACAGGGTGTTTAAAACCAGTACACTAAATCTAGGCTTCGGGTGTCGATTCTGTAGACGCTGAGTGATCCTTCAAGCTTCTTATCTTTTCACGAATGAGGTGAAAGAGGATAAGGAAAGCGCCTGTCATAATCACCACATCGGCTACATTGAAGATATTGGTTTCCAGTGGAATTTGAAAGAAGAAGAGGTTAATTCGCTCTTTGATGCCCATGTAGAGAAAATCGACAACATAGTTAAAGCGGACACGATCAATAAGGTTTCCAGCACCCCCAGTGATGATCAGAGCATAGGCCCAGGATTCAACCTTAGAAGTGTGTTTGTGAACTAAGTAAAAGCCAGTGAAGCCAAGAATAATGATAATGGGCAGGCCAATTAAGAAGAGGCTACGCCACGGCTCGCCCCAGTCGCCCCCAAGATTACCCCAGGCTCCAGTATTTTCGGCGTAACGCAGTTGAAAAGTTCCCATAAGGTAAAAACGAGGCATCTTACCTTTAAGTGCATCCACGGCCCAAAGCTTAGACCACTGATCTAGTGCCGTTAGAGAAATAAAGAGGAGACTCAGGATAAGGGCGCGCGTTTTAAGGGAATAAGTTTTAATTTCATCGATCATGATAAAATTATGCCCAAGATAGGGTCATTTGAGTAGTTTTTTATATCTTAGGGACTAGATTAGCTCATTGAGCCAGTCGCGTAATTCAATTATCTCCATAATATCGATTTCATGCCCAAAGTCATAGGTCTTGAAGGTGAGATCTTTAAAGTGTTCTTGCCAGCGGGCGACTTCGGCTTGGGTTTCGGCGTAGGGGATCATGGGATCAAGAGTGCCGTGGGCAATATAGAGTGGTGTCTTGACCGGTGCCGTGGGCGTATGGGAGAAGTCAATAAAAGGGCTCATTCTTGGGCTTAGGGCCACGGCCCCTAGCAGAGGAGTATCAAGGTGGTGCAGCAGATCAAGGGCCATTCTTCCCCCCTGAGAGAAGCCGAGGATAAATAAATCTTCTGGGGCAATACCCATCTCTTTGAGGGCATTTACAGTTTCTAATAAGAGATGAATAGACTTCTTGTAGGCGGGTTCTTGTGGGTCATGGTGGAGGTCGTACCAAGAGTAACCCTCCATAAAACCACCCATATCCATAGGGAAGGGAGCATTGAGGGCGAGGAAGTTTACACCTGTGACGTTGATTTCTTTGGCCAAAATTTCATAGGAATTCTTGCTGTCGCCGCGCCCATGGAGCAGGATCATCCAGCGGGAACCGTTGGTCGCACCTTTGTTAACCGCTGGAATAAAGCTATAGCTCAGGGGAATTTTCTTAAGATTCTGTTGTATCTGTTGAAGAGTCTGTTGTGTTGTCATCTGTCCCTTCTACACTGAGTGACCAAGCTTCGAAAAGGTCTGCTGTGTCTTGGGTAAAGAGCTCTTCATGGTAGGGGTCGGTAAAGCGCTCGTAATCCCTTGGACGCACGATAACGGAATTCATCATAGAAATCTTGAGGACTTCTCCACTGACTTCACGAGTGTCATCTAAGTGTTCACGATCCAAACGACAGTGACCCAGCTCATGAAAGATGAGGGAGCGGCGATAATCGTCGGTGTGGTTATCCCACCAAGTCTTTCTGATGATCACTTCTTTTGATCCATCGGTATAGGTGTAACAAACCCCTTGGAAACTATCATTTTCAATATTTCCAAAATTGACGGGAATATCTCCAATTACAAAACTTATATCTTTATTAATCGTCTTCCCCAATTGCTCAAATTCTGTGATGTAGCTCTCAAAGGCCTTATCGGTGGTTGAGAATTGGCGAACGGCACTCTGAAGCGGCAGAGGGACTCCACACGAAGATAGGGTCGTGAAAAGTAGGATGGCAGTGAATAGGTGTGTAATATTTTTAATCATTATTAACCTCACATTCATAAGATGCAGGATCTTTGCCAGAATAGTTCATGTTATTTCAAGACTTTGTGTGGACTACGCAGGAGTAGGCCGTAAAAAGTTTATACATATGCAGTGGATGTAGTAATTTTTTTCGGCTCTCTATGAAAACTCGTGGTCATGTCCTAAAAAGAAGGGGAGATTTCTTTTTTGGAGGAAGCCCTGTGCGTAAGCTCATCATAATTTTTACTGCTCTATTTATCAGTTTAAGCAGTGCCCATGCGGCCATTTCTGTAAAAGGTGTAGAGAAGAACCTATTTGATGTTCTTCTGATGGGCAATTACAAGTCAGGAGTAAGAAGCCTTTGTGGCTCCGATCAAAAGTGTATTATTTCCCTCACTCAAATCCGTTGTGCCCTAGAACTAGAAAATAGAGAACTCGCAAAGAGGGGCAATTGCACTTATAAGAATAAGGCCGGTCATCTTGCCGTGTTGAAGGATGAAGATGCCTTCAAGCTTGCTCAGCAGCTCATTGTTTACGGTGCTGATTACAGCAATAACGGTACGGAAGTGAAGCTCTCTGTGGCCACCGCTATTTGTGCGGGTCAAAAGAATGCTGCTGGTCAGTTTGCAAAGCGTTGTCAATTAAGAGACTAGACTTTCTCTCGATCTCTCGCCATCAAAAGATTAATTTGCTATCTTTATCACCATGAACACAAAACTTGGAATTCTAGGTGGAGGCCAATTGGCCCGAATGATGTTACCTCATTGTATGGACTGGGATCTTCATGTTCGTATTCTTGATCAAGCGGGCAGTATCGCTTTTCGCTTTAATCAAGATTGTGTTGAGGGAAGCTTCCAAGATGAAGTCAAAGTTCTTGAGACTTTCTCGGATTGTGAAGTGGTCACTGTTGATCTGGAGGCGGTCTCCATTTCTGGACTCAAGGCCCTTGAAGAGCAAGGGGTGGTTTGTTCTCCTAGCTCAAAAGTTCTCAGTATTATTCAAAATAAATACTTTCAAAAACAATTCTTTAAAAGTAATGACATACCCACTTCTGACTTTCAGTTATTAGATGAGTTGAAGTCTGATACTCCCTTGGGATTTCTTAAAGTTCCCACTGGGGGCTATGATGGAAAAGGGGTAATGGCCTGGAAAGGAGAGCTCTCTCAAGTCTCAGAAGAGTTTAAAAAAGATGTTCTGTGGGAAGAGGCGGTGGCCATCAATAAAGAAATCTCGGTGATTGTTGCCCGTGGTACTTCTGGGGAAACCCAATGCTACCTTCCTACCGAAATGGGCTTTGATCCCAAGCTAAATTTAATATCTTATACTTTCTATCCCGCTCGTATTGAGCACACGATGAGTGCTCAGGCCATGAATTTGGCCAAGAAAATTGCTGAAGAATTGGGCATGGTCGGTGTCTTGGCAGTAGAAATGTTTATCGATCAAGAGGGGAAACTTCTTGTGAATGAACTGGCCCCTCGCCCTCATAATTCTGGCCACCATACTATCGAATCAACCCATGCCTCTCAGTTTGAAAATCATATACGTGCTGTTGTTGGTCTTCCGCTAGGAAGTGTGAAGCGAGTTAATGATAATAAGTTTGCCCTTACTTTCAATGTGATTGGGGAGAGTAATGGCGTTGCTCATTGGATAGGAGTGGGGGAGCTATTGAGTGAAGAAGATGCCTATCTTCACAACTACGGTAAGAGTGATTGTCGCGCTGGCCGAAAAATGGGTCATATAACATTATTGGGAACTTCGAAATCAGAGTTGATCAAACGCTATGAGCATTGGTCACAAAGAATCAAAGTCATTGGAGTATAGAATGAAAGTAGCTGTGATTATGGGATCATCAAGTGATTTAAATGTTATGAATGGGGCCATCGATGCTTTAAAAGAATTTAATGTTGCTTACGATGTGAAAGTGATTAGTGCTCACCGTACACCAGAAGCGATGATTGATTTCGCCAAGAACGCAGCTTCGGCTGGGTATGCCGGAATTATTGCGGGAGCCGGTGGTGCTGCTCATCTTCCGGGAATGGTGGCCAGTGCTACTTATCTACCTGTCATTGGAGTTCCGGTAAAATCGAGTAATTCCCTCGATGGCTGGGATTCTCTGCTCTCTATTGCCCAGATGCCTAAGGGGGTTCCCGTTGCCACCATGGCCGTAAATGGTGCCTACAATGCAGGACTCTTTATGGTGAAGGCCCTCTCTATTTCTCAACCTGAATTGCAAAGTAAGCTTCTTGCATATATGGAAGGTTTAAAAGAAAAGGTCGCTCAAATGAATGAAGGTCTAGTTTAGGATCTTAAGCAGTTGATTGCGTATTTTTCGTACCCAACTCAAACCCTTGATAAATTCAATCCATTGCTCCTTCGCTCCTTTGGGAATGAAGGATTGTAGGTTTCCTTTCTTGATCAAAGAGGAGCGTAAAAGAGGATGTTTACAGACTTCGAGAAATCTTGCGTATTGAGAGTGGGTGGGATCGGCCATATTTTTTTTCTTATACTCTAGCGCCGAGTATGTGCCCCAATTTGAGATCCTTTGAAAATAGACTTTATCCACACCGAGATTTTTTCCCAGTTTTACAAAGGCCGGCATTTCGTGAAAGTTATTATCTTGAACCACAAAATCCAATTGCAGATGCTTGAGTTTTCCCAACTTCCTTTGGGAGGCCAACCATTTAATATTTTCGAGAACCTTCGCCCAGTTTCCTCCACGGCGAACAATATCATAGGTTTCTTGAGTGGCCGCATCGAGGCTGATAAAAATCGAATCGAGATTTTGATGAATCTTGCTCATGCGCTCAAAGGCCTCGGCCGTTAAGAGCACACCATTGGTGTTGAGGTTGATCGCCAATTTAGGATATAGCTTTCCGTCGAGGTTAAAAAGGAAGTCGCGATAAATTTGAGAAGCAAAGGGATCCCCACTGGAACAAATATTGAGGGACTCTACACTGCTCATGAGTTCGGGCAAGAAGCCTGCGCGTATTTTGAGTAAGTGATCGACGTCCTCTTGGGCAAGGGTGATGTAATCCTTGCGACAGCTAGGACAAGCGAGATTACAACTGCGATCTTCACTGAAATAGACAATTCGTGGGCCGTTGGGAACAAACCCATTGGTGTAGCTCAGGTATTCTAAATATTCTTTCTTATATATAAAGTCTTTGTGGTGGAGGTTGTCGGATTGAATCTCT
>JBFHGF010000092.1:0-9709 GCA_041583335.1 Bacteriovoracaceae bacterium | reverse complement strand
TTGCAGCAACCACAGCTCCTGTTCCCGCACGTACTCGTAAAAAAGTTACAACCGTTAAGTCCCTCGGTACCAAGGGGAAAACGAAGCGATCTACAAAGAAGAAACTTGCGGCCACCAATGAGTATATTATTAAAGGTGTTTGGGTTTTTTGTGCTCTTCTCTTTGTTCGTTTGATTTTCTCAAATGGTGGAGTGATGGACTTCTATGATAAACGTGAAGTTTTGATGGATCGCTTTGATGGAAAGGCCAGAATTGAAGAAGAGAATATGGCCTTGCTTAAAGAAATTGAACTTCTTAAAAAGAATGCCCAATATCAAAAGAAAGTTGTACGTGATCATTTGGGTTATATTGCCCGCGACGAATACCTCATCCTCTTTCCAGAATCCTAGGGCTCGATCTCAACCTTTATTTGTGTTTCGTTAGACCTTAAAGGGAGCGCGATTTTAAAAACGTGGCTCTCTCACTTTATATTTTTTTAAGAGTTTCTGATACTTTTGAGTTTGTCTGAATTGGATAAGCTCATCAGTAAATTCCGAGAGCCTTTTGAAGGCATTTTTATTCTGACGTGAAAATCCAATAAAAAGAGGGCCAGTGTAAATCGGAGTTTCAAGGTATTTAATCTGATCTTCTACATTCATTTCTTGGGCCTTCTTAAGTAGGGCATCTTTATTCCCAATAATATAGTGAACTCTCTTTTTGATTAGGACTTTCATCAATTGTTCTTCATCTGTTACGAGCAAGAGTTTGTAATCATCGGTCTCACTAACTTCTGGTCCATAGTAGTAACCTTTAATCCCGCCAATTTCGAGGTTGTGAAAGTGATCGGGGCTTGGGTCACTCAGCTCTCTTTGGGGATCCTTTAAAGTGAAGATCATGATGTCTTCAAAGACATGGGGAACACTGCTAAAGAGGATTCCTTTGGAGCGGTCTTTAGTGTTGAAAAGTGTACACATAAGATCGATGCGTCCATAGGCGAGGTCGTGAAGAGCACGAGCAAATGGTCTGCGCACATGATTGAGTTTGTAGCCTAGCTTCTGGGCCAAGTGGTTACAAACTTCAATAGAAAAGCCTTCAAGTTTCTTGGTTTTGGGATTGATGTAGTAGTAGGGAGGGTAATCAATCTCGGCCAGTGCCGATATAAGCGCGCCCTCATTCTGTGCAAAGATGGACATTGGTCCAAGTAGAAAAATAAAAAACAGAAGAGCTCTCATTGGGATAACTTTACCTGAGTAAATAATTTTTGTCACGGCTGAAAGGTCTACTTAATGACCTTGAGGGTCATCCCTTCTTTAATTTCAGGAGCATAGGAAGAGCTTGTGGGAATTTCTAAGATATTTTGAGCATACACCACTGAGGAGCGGGGGATGGATCCGGCCATTCCCGGGTGGGCCGGGACATTGCGATCCACGTGGAGCACGCGATAGTCGCCATCCATGAAATAGATGTCTAGATTCAGATAAGTGTTGGGCATCCAGAATTGCTTGCGATCCATTTTGGGGTAAGTGAAGAGCATCCCCTGATGGACTTTAAGTTCACCTTCTTTTACACCGCTAAGACCCTGGGTCTGTTTCTCCACGGTGTCGGCGACAAAGGCCTCCACTAATTTTCCTGAGGGCAGAGCAAATCTTGTGATGTCATATGTCTTGAAGTCAAAGCGCCTCTCCCCCGAGCGAACTGGTTGGTAGGGGCTGTGACTTTTAGCATCAGATGTGGCCTGCTGACAGGACATAAGAAGGAGGGCCGTGATTAAGAGATACTTTTGCATAGGCTTCTATTTTTTATCGAGAAGGCGTTAAGGTCAACTCTTAGTTTATATAGTTTAAGGTACGCTAGAGTACTTTTGGGTGTATGTATGATTATAATTGTGATAAAAATTGTAACTTAAGGCGTATTTCGAGATGCGTTGAATTTTTGCGTGAATTTGTGAATTGAATGAGGAGAATTCATTATGACTTCAAAACTTGGCTCCGTTGGACTTATGCGCTCTCACCACTGTGGAGAGTTGAAAAAAACAGATGTCGGTCAAACTGTTTCCCTATGTGGATGGGTGAATAAGTACCGAGATCTTGGGGGCCTTCACTTCATCGATTTACGCGATAAGTACGGACTTACTCAATTGAGCTTTAGTGAGTTTTCTGGAGACCTCTCTATCCTTAAAAAGTGTTATCTTGAATCCACTCTTATGGTTAAAGGTGAAGTAAGAGAGCGTCCGACCGAAGCACAAAATAAGAATATGGACACTGGTGAAGTGGAGGTTATGGTAACGGATATCGAGCTTCTTTCTGGCTGTGATATTGAAAGCTTGCCCTTTCTTCCCTTTGGAGAAAAAGAAGCTACTGAGAACCAGAGGCTTAAGTATCGTTACTTAGATCTAAGAACACAGAAACTACAAAATATTTTAAAGATCAGATCACAGGCCACTGTTGATGTGAGAAATATTCTTCATGAAGAAGATTTCATTGAGGTGGAAACACCAATTCTCTATAAGTCCACCCCTGAAGGCGCCCGTGACTATGTGGTTCCTTCACGTGTTCACCCGGGAGAAGTCTATGCCCTGCCTCAGTCTCCACAAACTTTGAAACAGCTTTTGATGATTGGCGGAACAGATAAGTACTTTCAAATTTGCCGTTGTTTTCGTGACGAAGACTTGCGTGCAGATCGCCAGCCTGAGTTTTCTCAAATTGATATCGAGGTATCGTTTACGACTCCAGCTTATATTAAGCGTTTGGTTGAAAAAATTGCTAAGAAGCTCTACGGACTTCCGGCAGATTTTGAAATGCCAGTGATGAGCTATGCGGAAGCAATGGAGCGTTACGGAAGTGACAAACCAGATATTCGCTTTGGTCTTGAGCACAAAGTGGTAACAGAGCTTTTTAAAGATTCTGAATTTGCTGTTCTTAGTGGACCGGCCAATAACGGTGGGATGATTAAGACTATATTTGTTCCCGCTGCTAATGGAAATTTCTCACGTAAGGACACTGACGGCTTCGTTGATATCGTCAAACCCCATGGTGGAAAAGGGGTGGCCTTCTTTAAAGTTGCCGATGGAGCTCGTTCTGCAGGGATCTCGAAATTTATCTCAGATGAAATTTATAGCGAACTCCAAGCAAAGACAGGTTTTTCAGGTGATGGAACATGGCTTTTCTTTGCTGATGCAAAAGAGTCTGTCGTTCATGGCTGCGCTGATGCCCTAAGACGCCACCTTGGAAAATCTCTGAACCTAATCGAAGAAGGTTATAGGTTTCTTTGGGTTAATGAATTCCCACTTCTTGAGCATGATGAAGAAGCCGGACGCTTTGTGGCCATGCACCACCCTTTCACTATGCCCATGGCCGATGATGTAGAGGCCTTCCTTGCTGGAGGAGTAGAAAATTGGTCCAAAGTAAGAGCGGAAGCTTACGATGTTGTTTGTAATGGTTATGAGCTTGGAGGGGGATCGATTCGTATCCACCGTCAGGATGTTCAAAGAAAGATGTTTGAAGCACTAGGGATGAGTGAAGAAGAAACTCAAAAGCAGTTTGGTTTTTTCTTAGAGGCCTTGCGCTATGGGGTTCCTCCCCATGGAGGATTGGCCTTTGGATTAGACCGTGTGGTGATGCTTATGACAGGAGCGGAGTCTATCCGTGATGTTATTGCTTTTCCCAAAACGACATCGGCCACGGATCTTATGGCGGGAGCACCTTCTGTTCCATCTGATGATCAGTTGGCAGAGTTATCCATGAAGTTTACCCAGAATAATTCAAAGTAATGAAAGTTCTAGTGATGGGGTTACGGCAAGGTCTTTGCCGTGCCCTTGAACGTCGAGGCATTGCCTATATTCTTTGGAACCATAAGAAGGTATCGAGTAAATTAAAGGCCGAGAGGATCTTGATTTCTCCCTACCTTTCTGAAGAAAGTGAATTCTTCAAATATCTAGAAGAGTCTCAAATTAACCCTGGCCAGATTACCCATATTATCGCTGGTAGTGAAGCTCCAGTGATCTATGCTTCACTGGCCAGAAAATGGCTCAAAGTTAAGCGCAACCCCCACACTCTCATTCTTAAATGTACCGATAAGTTGGAAATGAAGAAGTACCTCTTTGAAAAGGGGATTCCAATGACTCGCTTTACAGATATTAAAAAATGCGAAAACAAAGAGGAGCTTATTGGAAAGTTGGGATTGCCTCTGGTGATCAAAGCTCGCAATAGCTCTGGTGGAAGAGGGCTTGAGTTTCTCGAGACAATCTCAGATGATGAGTTTTCTTATCTAAAGAAGAATGCCCGAAAACTCGACCTCTATTGTGAAGGGGCCCTAAAGGGCAGCGAAGGGAGTATTGAGTCCTTTGTTCAAAACCATAAAATCGTTTTTACCAATATTACTCAGTACTATGAATTGGGTCACTGTAATATTGTCCCCGCCATTTATAATGAAGAGTTAAAAAGTCAAATTCATGCTCTTAACGAAGAAGTGATAAAGGCGCTCAAGATTAAATGGGGCATGACTCATTTGGAGTACTATATTACCGATGAAGGACTTCTCTTTGGGGAAGTGGCCCTACGCCCTCCTGGTGGGCATATTATGGACTGCTTGAAGCTGAGCTATCGTGAAGATTTTTGGGATCACTTTCTCAATGTAGAACTTCATCAAGAGGATCTAAGTTTCAAGGAAGCAAGCTCTTATAGTGCGGCCTATATCTTTCATCCTGGTAAGGGGAAGGTCTCTTCTATAACAGGAGTTCAGGAGTTACAGTCCCTGCCCAATATGAAGAAGTGGAGGCTTCAGCTCAAGGTTGGTGATACCGTTGAAACTCGAGTCGGTGTCGGAAACGATACGGGTTATGCTCTACTTAGCGATGGAGAAAGCTCAAAATTAGTGGAGTCAATTGATCGTATTAGGGAAGAGTTGAAGGTCGATTTTTCTTAAAAAGAGGGGGAGAGGAACTCCCCCCCTCGGATAAAATGAAGGAGATGCCAGCTAAGAACTAATCGTCCGAGTCACCAGCAGGGTAAGATTCAGAGTCACCTTCAACAGATTCCTCTGAAATTGAAGATGAGTCCATTCCTCCTTCATCCTCAATTACAATTCCTTCGTCCTCATCAGCATAAGCTTGAGAAACGAGCATTTGGGGACCGGTGATAAGACCAAGTCCAAGTAGAAAAAGAAGGGCCGCTAAAGTCGTTTTTTGAGTTTTCATATATACCTCACACGTTAGATTTAATGTTCTCTTACCCTCAAGAACATGCTTTATTTTCGTCCAAAAATATACTTTGGAATAATCGTTTTATTTGCTAATATAATTAGGAAAAAGTTAATCGAATTGGAGTGACCTATGGGAGAAAAATATAAATCAGAATTGAGAAAAATTAACGGTTACCTTAAAGAGGTGGTGACCTTCTTCGACGATTCGGGAAAGCCTATTGGCCACGTGATTAACCCGCTGATGATTGAATTTCGTCCTAGAGATATTATGCAAATCTTTGTAGGTTCACTGCTGATCTCTTCTCCTCTATGTATGACGGAAGAAGTGTGGACTCTAAGTCAAAATTTAAGGATGCAAAATATTTATTATCTTATGGTTTGCTCCCTCTTTGCCGTTATTCTCTTTGTCTATTTTAACTTCTATCGCAAAAACCTACGTGGCCATATCATTGAGTTTGTAAAACGTATTGTTGCCGTCTATGCGGTATCGACCATGAGTGTAATTCTCGTTCTCTTTCTCATTGATAAATTTCCCTATGAGGTAGAACCCATCATTGCCCTTAAAAGAGTAATTATCATTGGTTTTCCTACTATTTTTGGAGCGGTGGTTGCCGATAGTTTGAAGTAGAATGGATCGCTTAAACTTCAATCACTTTTACTATTTCTATATTGTCGCCAAAGAGGGCTCAGTTAAGGCCGCGGCTGAAAAAATTCATGTATCTCAGCCCACAGTAAGTGATCAGATTAAGCTTCTCGAAGAGTTCTTTAATTGTAAGCTCTTTGAACGTAAGAATCGTGCCCTTTTTCTAACTCCTGAAGGTCATCTTGCCCTTGAGTATGCTGAAAAAGCTTTTGCCCTTTCCCGAGAGGTTACGACTCGCTTGAGGAATAAAGTCAAGTTACCCAAGACCTCTTTGGATATTGGAATGACTCCCAATATGGCGCAGTACTTTATTTACGACTCTATCTTGCCGCTTTTTGATCACAATGAATTTACAATCAATATTGTGGAAAATGAAAGGCATCTTCTTCTGGCCGAACTGGAAGAGGGGAATATCGATCTTGTGATTAGTAATACCCGTGAGGGCATTCTCTCCAGTATGAAGGCTTCCAAAATTGGAAAGAATCGAACCTATGTTTTGGCGCATAAGAGTTGCCGTAAATATAAAAAAGATTTCCCTTATTCTCTAAATCAGATTCCCTTCTTCAATTACTCTAAAACTAGCGAGTTGCGCTATGAAATAGAGCTCTATTTTTCTAAATATGCCATAGCTCCCCGCTCTATCGGAGAGGGAGATGATATCGACTTATTTGAAGTTATCGTCAAGAATGGAAAAGGCTTTGTCATGGTGCCTGAAGTTGGTAAGAATAGGATATGCCAAAATAGAGATGTGATTGTCTTAGGTGAAATTGAAGATCTTGAAACCAATACTTGGTGTATTACCAAGAAGGATTATGAAGGGCCTGAAATTGGTCTCAGGTAATGGAGCAGCAAAATGAAAAGAGTGGTTGAAGTTATTAAGCCCCATAGTTTTGAAGTGGATGACCACTTCTATCCCAAGGCCCTAAATTCACAGCTCCATCCCATGGTTGGTCATTTCTTTAACCTTTCTCATGAACGTATTATTAAACGTTATGGCCATCTTAATCCACAAGTTGATCTTGAGAGACTCAAGGAGCTTTTAAAATATCAAACAAAGCATTTCTTTTGGGGCGGCTCGGATCTTTTCTATGTAACGACGGAGCACGGTAATCGTAAAATGGTTGTGCTTGAAACCAACTCTTGTCCCTCGGGCCAGAAGTCGATGCCTCCTAGAAATGATTCTGATGAACATAGAGGTTATCGCTACCTCATTGAAAATTCCTTTATTCCTCAGGTTAAAAAGAAACGTCTTCCAAAAGGTGTCTTGGCCGTAATTTACGATAAGAACTATATGGAAACATCTGGTTATGCGGCAACGATGGCCGACCTTATGGGAGAAGAAGTTTTTCTTATTCCTCATTTTAATAACGAAGAGCAGGTTATCTTTTATAAAGATGGTCAAATGTATTTTAAACATGAGGGAGCTGAAGTTCCAATTCGAGCTTGTTTTCGCTATGTCACGCAAAAACCTTGGAATCGAATTCCACCAACGTGTAAAACTTTTATCTTTAACTCGACCCTCGTGTGTCTTGCGGGCGGAAGAAATAAGCTTCTCGCCAATAAGGCCTATGATTTCTTCAATTCCGAACTCGCTGGTTCGGGGCTGAAAATCATTATGCCTGAAACCATAAAAGATGTGAGTAAAATGGAAATCCCATTATGGATTCAGCGTTTTGGTGGTAAGGCCGTGGTTAAGAACCCATACTCTAATGCTGGGCAAGGGGTCTATACCATCACCAATGAAAAAGAATTAGATACTTTCATGGAAGGAGATTATCCCTATGATCAATTTATTGTTCAAAGCCTTATTGGTCACTATGAATGGAGTTCAAGTAGTGAGCATGGAAAGTACTTTCACATTGGAACCATTCCCAATAAGAAGGGACAGATCTATATCGCAGACCTAAGGGTTATGGTTTACTCTGGGCCGCAGGGATTCTCTCCTTGTGCTATTTATGCCCGTCGTGCTCTGGCACCCTTAGAAGGAATTCCTCCCGAAAATAGTTGGGAAGTTCTAGGGACAAATCTTTCAGTAAAAAAGGGAGAGAATCAATGGGATTCGGATACATCGCGCTTAATGCTTATGGACCGAAAAGATTTTAATATGTTAGGGGTGGGGATGGATGATCTTATCGAAGCCTATATTCAAACTGTTTTAACTGTTATTGCTATTGATAAAATGGCACAAAACCTTCTGAGCAAGAAAGGGACATTTCGTTATAAGCTCTTTCAATCTCTAGATAATGATGAATCTCTCATGAAAGAGATTTTGAGGTCGTAAATGAAAATTCTAAAAATAAAAATGAAAGAAGAGTTCTCCCTGGCCAAATTAGAAAAGGGAAAGGTTCACCGTATCTTAGTCGGTCTTTCCGATAATCCGCTTGGGGTTTCATGGAAGGTTCCTTTAGTGGTTCTTAAGGGCGTTGAAAAGGGGCCTGTGGTGGGCATTACCGCTGCACTCCATGGAAATGAATTGAATGGCATTTCAACGATCTTTAAATTAATAAAGTCAATCGATGTCACCAAGCTTAAAGGAACTCTGGTTCTTGTCCCTATTAGCAATGTGCCCGGTTATTTGATGAATCAGCGCTTCTTTTCAGATAATGTGGATTTAAATCGTATTATGCCTGGAGCGCCTGTAGGGCCAACAAGTCAGATCTATGCTTATCAGTTAACCCATAAGATTGTGAAGAAGTTCAACTATCTTCTCGATCTTCATACCGCCAGTCACGGAAGAGTAAATACACTCTACATTCGTGCCGATCTAGATAATGAAAAGACCAGAACGTTGGCCTATTTACAGAACCCACAAATCATTGTTTCTAAATATGATGAGGAAGGGACGTTACGTTCATGGGCCAATGAGCAGGGGATCGCTTCCATTACGATTGAAATTGGAAATCCAAACTCTTTTCAGGCCAGCCTTATCGATGAAACCCTAGAGGGGATATTGAATACCCTTCGCTATCTTAAGATGATTAGAGGCAAGGTAAAAGATCATATTGGTGACGCTTTTATTTGCGATCACTCTTACTGGATATATTCCAAGACGGGTGGAATTATAGATGTGGTGGTAAAGCTTGCTGATCAAGTTCGCAAAGGACAAACCATTGCTTATGTCTACGATGTGTTTGGACAAGTGAAGGAAGAAGTGAAGGCCGATCGTTCAGGAGTAGTGATCGGCAAGAATATTCGACCTAATTGTGATGCCGGAACAAGGGTTGTTCATCTGGGAGTTGATCAAATAAATCCCGAAGAAGAAGATATTCCGGCCCATCACGATTAATTACATTTCTTAAGAAGGATGACCTCTATGACTTCATGGAGGTCATAGTCTGACTCATACGCTACCGTAATTTTCATGTCATCAGTGTGGGGAGCTTTCTTTTCAAAGCTCAGTCCATTGATATAAAAGTGGCCTCCTTGAGGATAATAGGCATTGGTATTGCCGGCCAAAGAGTGAAGAATATCTTTTACTTCAGTATCATTTCCACGGAAACAATATTTTTTAAATGGAATATCGAGCAGTGAAGAACTCGTATTGAGAATAAGTTGAAGTTCGCCTTCGCGATCATAATAATCATGAAAACCAATTTCATGATCTGGGCTCAGGATACAAGTATCTCTTGAGCATTTTGGGGGCTCATAAGTTTCAAAAGCAAATGAACTTAGAGTTATTAAAAGAGAAATAAGCGTAACTGTTGTTTTCATTAGGGGGCCTTGTTATGGGGTTTGTGGCTTAAAAGTTGTGAAACACTAATTAACAAGGCCAATATTATTCGTCATGATGGGATCATGTAAAAAGGTAATATTTACAGCGGGTGCGAAATGGCACCTCGCTGTATCAAGAGTTGCTTTGATTTAAAGATTAAGTTTTTTCTTAATTTC
>JBFHGF010000091.1:0-9783 GCA_041583335.1 Bacteriovoracaceae bacterium | reverse complement strand
ATTATATTTTTCTTCACTTTCTAGGTATGAATTAGATAAGTAGTTTGCGTAAAACTGAGAGGCATCAATATGTTTCCTTAAGAAGCTCCAATTAATTTTAGTTCGATTCGAGGTAAAGAGTTCTTCGCCGACTATCTTTTTTTATTTTTTGAAATGAGATAGCTCCAGCAACAATATTGTTGATGGTCACAAGGCAAAAGACAAAAAAAGAAAAATGATTTCTCCTAAAGCGCATGCTACTTTATCGGCATTATTTTTTATTTACCTTAGGGGGATTGTTTTTGCTGATTGAAAAAGTCTGTTATTTGGAGTTATTGAAGTTGTCCAAGATGATTGTTGAACTCGCTAAGGCTTCGAGAGCGAAGGAAGCGGCTGCGAACTTGTTCGGCATCTTCATAGTCATCAAAGAGGTAGCGAGAAAAAGCCTTGAAGCGCTTTAGGATTTGTTCAGAGTCGAGACCTTTACGAGTGTAGTTCCTTTCGAGGAGATGGAAGTAATAATCCATGTAGCTCTTTCTTTGCTTGTGTATTAGCTCTTCATTAAGGTTGAACATCTGATCTTTATATTCTTCATATAAAGTGGCCATCCAAGGAGTCTTGAGTGCTCCTCTTCCCATCATGATGGCATGGCAACCCGTTTGTTCAAACATGTTTTTAATGTCTTGAAGAGTCCAGCAGTCTCCGTTACCAATTATGGGACAGTTAACACTTGTAACGGCCTTTCGAATATACTCCCAGTCGGCGCGACCTTCATAGAGCTGATCTCTGGTTCGAGCGTGGAGGGTTATGGCATCAACTCCCTCATCTTCAAGGAGCTTAAGAATGTCTATAAAGTCCTGATCATCACGGTAGCCAATTCTAATCTTTGCTGTGAATACGCCATCAAAGTTTTGGCGAATCTCGCGAATAATATGGCGAAGAACGGGAAGGTCACTGAGGAGGTAGGCTCCACCGAGATGACCATTTACTTTCTTGGAAGGGCAACCAACGTTGAGGTCAAGATGTTCAAATCCTAGACGGGCTATTCTTTGTACATGTTCGGCCGTACTGGATTTGATGGTCGTCAGAATTTGAAACGAAGTCTTCTTCATCGTTTTGGACATTTGCTTATCATCGACTCCGAAGTGCTCCATAATTTTTTTATCGGTGTAATACCCCTGGGAAGGAATACGCAAGAAATCTGTTGAGAGGTAATTCCACTCGGGAAAGGCCTCCTCGATGGCCATGCGGTAGGCACCATCAGTGATCCCCTCCATCGGCGCGAATATGAGTGATCCCTGTGGGATTCTACTAATAAAAGTCATAGAGCTTATATGGCCAAAACGCTGCACCTTGTAAAGGTGACAGGGGAAGGTTTTATATGCTAAAAAACTCGGAATGAAATCTATCTTAATCTCTGTTTTTATTCCCTTTAGACTGACTAAAAATGGTTTAGAGCTCTGGATGCAAACTCGCCATGAAGATGGACCTCTCGATGGTTATCTTGAATTTCCTGGGGGAAAAGTTGAAAAAGGGGAGAGCTTGAAGGATGCCGCCATTCGTGAGTTTTATGAAGAGGTGAGTCTCGCTAAGGAAGCCCTTAGAGATAGCTCCACAGTTGAGCGAGTTAGGCCCTTTAAGAACTATACTTATGAATACCCCGATCGCTCAGTTGTCCTTTTCACTTTTATTGGGCACATGCCGGAGAAAGCATTGAGAGAAGAAGGCTGGCATAGAATTGATTTCCTGAATCCACTGGAAGGCATTGAGGATAGAATTCTTGCGGCCAACCATGAGTTAATAAAAGACCTTAGCCATTACTTCCACGGGTTGGTGGAAGATCAAAGTTGGAGTGAATTGTGGCCACCATTATAAATTTAGCAGAATTCTTTTTAATCTCTATAGGGCTTGGGGTTGGACTCTTTAGCTTTCTTGCGGATACGAAGGCCACTGGAGCAGGATTCCTTAAGGTTGTAGCAGGACTTTGTGGAGGATCTCTTATCCTCTCTCTAGTCCTTCATTTAACCTATGGTGCAGCCTTTGATCCCTTATCACGACTTTACTATATTGCGATCTTTGCTTGTGCCCTGACTTACTTCTTTCATAAAGATCAAAAGAGCTGGTTCATGTGGCTGCTCTTTGCGGTTCAAAACCTAAGCCTTACTTTACTCTTGCTATGGATGAATAATGGAAATCATCAGCAATTCTTATTTGTTCTCACTTCCATCCTAATGCTTGGAAGTGTGACCTACGCTATGGTGATGGGGCACTGGTATCTTGTGACACCGAAACTTTCAGAGAAACCACTTAAGTATGCCCTTTATTTTTCATGGGCTTTTCTTGCGATTAAATTGGGGTGGACCGTTTATGGCTACTTAGAAGCCCCTGAGTTTTTTAGTGAAATGACTGCCTCCGGTGGTGGATATGCATTTAACTGGATGATGTTGACTATGCGCATCGGTTGGGGGTATGTGGTACTAGGAATTATGAGTATTTTTGCTTATCGATTGGTGGCCATGCGATCCATTCAAAGTGCAACAGGTATGCTTTATGCGATGACCTTCTTTGTTTTTGTAAGTGAATTGATCTCAAACTATATGTTTCTAGAATACGGATTACAGATATGAGCGAAGCTAAAGTGATGAAGCCGATGACATTGACCTTAACTTGCCCAAGTTGCTCTTCGGCCATTGATGTCCTGCCCACAAAAGATGCGAACTATGCTCAATGTGATATTTGTCAGGAGCAAGTTCCAGTGGCCTTCAATGAAGACCATATGAATGGAGTCTTAAAGGACTGTCCTTGTTGTCAAAGAAAGGATTTCTACAAGCAGCGGGACTTTAACCGTAAGATTGGAGTGATCCTTTTTGTGATTGCGGCCATTGCCTCTATTTGGACATATGGGCTAAGTTTGATTGCATTGTGGCTGGTGGATTTCTTTTTATTTCAAAAGCTGCCAACGATTGCGATTTGCTATAAATGCCAAACGATTTTTAGAAATGTGGCCAATATTGATGAGGTCTATGATTTTAACCATGAAATGAATGATCGAATCGTTTATTCGGATCATGACTTTCATGGGGAGCAATTGGAGCACTAAATAGCATAAGTGCCTGAATTTGCTTTTCATATTGTCTGGACTTGAATTTAAATAGGCCGTAAAATATATATAAATTGTCTTTGTTGATTTAAAGGCAAGATAGAATGAGGTAGAAACCAAATTCGTAATAATAAATGTGTCATGTACTTATGTTAAGTTGAAGAATGAATAGTTGATTTCGCTGTCATGACCAAACAAGGAAAGGACTTATAGAACCTCCGTCATTGTTCGGCCAAACTAATCCCTTGGCCACCCCTTCAAAATTCTCTATCCAGGACTTTATCTCATGTTAGCCGAATGGAACGTCAGTGCAGGCGAGATGTTTCTATTGTTCACTTGTATTATTGGCTCTGGTTTTTTCTCTGGCTCTGAGGCCGTCCTAATGTCCCTTGGAATCGATCGTGCAAAACAGTTGATCGAGCAAGGGGGATCAAAATCAAAAGCAATGGAGTTCATGATCGAAAGACCGAATGAACTTTTGACCACTATTCTTGTGGGAAATAATATTGTTAATATTTTGGCCGCCTCGGTAACAACCTCCATCGCTACTCGTATTTTCAAGAGTGATGCCGTTGGGATCTCTACCGGAGTGGTCACGATTATTATTTTGATCTTTGGGGAAATTATCCCTAAGACTTTTGCTCGGGCCCATGCAGAGAAGCTCTCTGTTTT
This sequence comes from Bacteriovoracaceae bacterium, assembly GCA_041583335.1. Classification (GTDB taxonomy): domain Bacteria; phylum Bdellovibrionota; class Bacteriovoracia; order Bacteriovoracales; family Bacteriovoracaceae. The sequence goes on along the minus strand of JBFHGF010000091.1, from coordinate 6,032 downwards.
TATTATCTATATTCTACGCCTTAAGTACTATGTGCTTTACCCTATTATTAAAGGGATGGTTGTTGTGATTAAGGCCGTGCTTGGAGAAAACGCTGAGCTTACTGGTCGACTGGTAACCAAGAATGACATTGAGTATATGATCAGTAAGGCCGAGCAAGATAAGACCATGGATTCAAAACAGCTCGACCTTTTGAACTCGATCCTTGAATTTCCTACAATTAAAGTTAAGGACATTATGATTCCAAGACTTGAAGTGAAGTATATTCAAAAGGACTTTTCTTTTAGAAATATTATCGACTTTGTTGATGTTGATAACTATAGCCGTTATCCCGTTTGTGACGGAGAGCTTGAGAATACTGTGGGCTTTCTTCACGTTAAAGACCTCGCTTTTGTTCGAGGAGAAAATAAAGATAAGTTTGATGTCTCCGATTATTTAAAAGAGCCTTTCTTTGTGTATGAACATATGAAGATTCAGGCCGTCTTTGATTATATGAACCGCAAGCATGTTCACCTTGCCTTAGTTAAAGATGAAAATGGAGTAGTGGTAGGTATTATTACTCTTGAAGATATTATCGAAGAAATCGTTGGTGAGATTCAAGACGAGCATGACGATGAAGAGCAGAGCATTGTTCAAGAACAAATTGAAAAAGATCTCAATGACGGGATCATTATTGAAGGAACTCTTTCACTAAGAGACCTTTATAATGAATTTGATATCAAGATCCCTCTTAACGATAACTACTCAACAGTCGCTGGCTTTCTTTTGGATATGTTAGGTAACAACTTTCCTGAAGAGGGACAGATTATTGTTTGGGAAGGTTATAGCTTTGATCTTGTTCGTGTTGATGACTACGAGATTAGAGAAATTAAAGTTAAGAACGTAGATGGCGAAAGGCATATCTTTAATAAGAAAGAGGCCAATGGGCATTCGGAAAAGAATGACACTGTCCATGAGTCTTTAACTAAGGCCTTGGCCACTGATTTCGAACGTTAGGTTTTGATCTACTATGGGGCGGGGGCTACTTCAACTTCCCCGTCTACTTCTATAAATTTACTTTGGCAGCTAAGCCTAATGGTTTTTCCTTTAAGGAAGTCTTCACCCCATTTATTTTTATAATTTTTAAAAATAATACTTAAAGTTTTAGTTTCTTTTTCATTGGGAGGAGCGAGTAACTCTTCTCCTTTTAGAACGACCATTCGGCAGGCTCCGCATGCTCCATTGAGGCAACCATGCGGAAGTTTATGGCCATGGTCTTCAATTTCTTCGTAAATAGTTTTTTCAAGACCAGCTTCAACGACAACTTCGACTTCGTCGCTTGGTGAACCATCAAGATTTTGTTTTTTTACTGACACGGTGGGCATACAGAAACCATCCTCAAAATTTTAAAGTACGTTGTTTTTAATAGTAAGCCATGGAAAGAACTTTTACAAAAAAGGTTGTCTCTTTTGCTGACTCAATCTATGAATACTTATTCAAATTAATCAGGAGTTATATGATGTTTGATTTTGAAACTCTTTACTCAGAAGGACATGAAGAAGTTGTTTTTTTCAGTGATCCCTCTTGTAACCTTAAAGCAATTGTAGCGATCCACGATACTACTCTTGGACCAGCATTAGGTGGAACAAGAATGTGGCCCTATGCCTCGATGGACGATGCAGTAACCGACGTTCTTCGTCTCTCTAAAGGAATGACTTATAAGAACTCTGTTTCTGGTCTTAATCTTGGTGGAGGGAAAGCGGTAATTATCGGTGACCCACAAAAAGATAAGTCTGAAGCTCTTTTTAGATCTTATGGAAAATTCATCGAGTCTCTTAACGGAAGATATATTACAGCGGAAGATGTGAATATTGGTGTTGAAGATATTGAGCATATGTTTACAGAAACCAACTATGTAACTGGAGTATCTCAAACTCATGGTGGTTCAGGTAATCCATCACCCTACACGGCCCGTGGTGTATTCCGTGGGATTGAAGCATCTGTTACTAAAGTTTTTGGTGAGAGATCGGTTAAAGATAAAGTCGTTGCTCTTCAGGGTGCTGGATCGGTAGGTCGCTACCTTGGTGAGCTTCTCTATAAGTCAGGAGCAAAAGTATATTTCACAGATATTAACAAAAAGAATATCGAACTCTTTAAAGAAATGGTTCCCAATGCTGAACTAGTAGGAGTTGATGAAATTTACGATGTCGATTGTGATATCTATTCACCGTGTGCCCTTGGTGCAACTGTTAACGACAACACAATTGAAAGACTTAAATGTAAAATCGTTGCTGGTGCTGCCAATAACCAACTTGCTGAAAAACGTCATGGAGATATCCTTAAAGAAAAAGGTGTTCTCTATGCACCAGATTACCTTATCAATGCAGGTGGGGTAATGAACGTTTCTATCGAGTTCGAAGGTTGGTCTGACACTAAAGCCACAAGAATGGTTGATACAATCTACGATACCACGATGAAGATTTTCCAAATTTCTGAAGAACAAAATATCCCAGTTTATAAAGCTACTGATGTTCTAGCTGAAAGTCGTATTGCTTCTATCAAAAATATCGGAGGAAGATATATTGGTTCCAAAATGGCCAACCATAGATTTCCCGGGCGTAAGACACTCGCAGAGCAATAAGAAGCGGAAATTTTTGCCGAACTAAATGATTATTTAAATAAAGGCCTCCCTCGTGGAGGCCTTTTCTATTGCCATTATATTTACTGGGGCAAATGATGCTCCTATAAAAAAGCTCCCCCAAAGTTAGGTAGAATGGGGGAGATGAAGATTCTAACCTTTATCCTATTTACGATCACCTTTATTGCTGGAGCTTTATTTCCTTTTTCCTATGTATGGGGAGCGGTCGATTTTAGGGATGCCATTTATCCTGAGTTTGCGACCTCTGCAAGAGCATTGGCGATGGGAAATGCTTATGTGGCCAAGGTTGACGATGGGGCTGCCGCCTTCTATAACCCTGCTGGTTTGGGGACAGTGAGAAAGGCCCACTTTCATTTGAGTAATTTACATCTCGAAGTGAATAAAGATTGGATTGACCTAGGAACTGGGGGAGATCTGACCGATGCTTTTTCTAATTTCGCGAAAGGTTTTAGTGTTGATGGAACACGAAATCTTTTGAAGGATCACCCTGGGAAGTTCTCTCACTCACGCTTTCACTTCATGCCAAACTTTACGACAAGATACTTTTCATTAGGCTATTTGTATTCAATGCAAACGAGGGCCGCTTACGGTACTCAGGAAAATGCCCAGTTTGAATATGCACGTAGAATCGATCACGGTCCTTATATGGCCTTGAACCTCTCTCTCTTTGGAGGGATTCTAAAGTTCGGAGTGACGGGGATATACCTCACTCGTAAGGAAGCGTATGGAGAGTCTGATATTGGAACAGCAATTGAATTGAATGACCCTGACTATCAGAAAGGTTCTGCCTTTATGCTCACTACAGGTATGAAGTTAACTCTGCCTTACTATGCTCTTCCTACCTTTGCTATAAAAATGAATAATACGAGTTCACAAGAGTTTAGTGCTGCTGATGGTTTTGGGGGAGCCCCCGATATGGTAAAGCCCTCTGTTGATCTTGGATTTTCTTTAACTCCACAAATTGGAAAGGTCATGAGGATTCATTGGGAAGTAAACTACAAAGATGCTACCGGTGAGTACAGCAATGTCAGTACATCTCGTAAAATTGCTGTAGGAATGGAAGTTGATATCAGAAGGGTGATTTTTGTGCGCTTAGGATATGCGGATGGATTTGGCTCAGCTGGGCTTGGGTTAAAGACTCGTAAGCTTGAATTTGACCTAACTACTTATGCTGTTGATTTAAGTGATTCAGCATTCCGAGGTGATGAAGATCGTCGCTTTGTTATGTCTATTTCTTCAGGTTTCTAGATTATATTTATTCAAAAATTTTCGATTATCTGATTTTGATCAGTCATTTTTTTCACTTTTATCTTTTATAAATTAAGTGGCTAGGAATAAATTACCTTTGAGGATATTTTTCTCTTCATTTCAATACCTTCTGGAATCTTTAACGATAAGAAGATAACTAACTCATTATGAAAACTTTAGAAAGAAGGATTGCCTTTATGAGTGATGAAGGAAAACTTAGAGACTTTAATGAAGAATCACTACGTTCAGAATTGATTGGGAATTCTGGGCGTGAGCTGATGACCATTTCGAATAGAACTTCGAGTTCTATTTCAGATCAGTCTGCGATTATTAATCAAAGCATTGTTGATTTTAATAATATTAAAAATGAGATTGATATCATCACCGAGGATGCTGAAAAGATTCACTCAAAGGTTCAGCATTTAGCAGATGATACTGAAAATAGTTCAAAGCGTTTGGATGAAGTCTATCAAAAGATGAAAGTGCTTGAGGAAGAATTTAAAGATGTTAATAAACTGCTTCATACGATTAATTCAATTGCAGATCAAACGAATCTTTTGGCCTTGAATGCTACGATTGAAGCGGCTCGCGCTGGAGAAGAGGGAAAAGGCTTTGCCGTTGTTGCCCATGAAGTGAAAGAATTATCAAAGACAACGAAAACCGCCAACGAAGATATCCAAAGAAAAATTAAGCTCATTGGAGAATCTATTATTGATCTCTCTGAAAATGTAAACTCAAGCAAAGAGGTAATGAGTAAGTCGATGGTGTCGATGAATGAAACTTCGGAGCAAGCCAGTCATATTCGTGAAAAAACATCCCGTTCTCACTTTCTTGTCAATGGATCTATTGAAAACTTCAGTGAACTTGAAAAGTCATCTCAGCAGATGACATTGGATCTTGGTCAGCTGGATACTATCGCAAGATCATTTTCTTATTTGCTAGAGTTGATGAAAATGAATCAGGATGAAAGTACAAGAATTGATCCACTGGAGAGATTAGCACCGGCTGTAGAGAAAAGTACTTTTAGTGCTGATGATCGTTTCACAAAGAATGAAGATGAATACGTTCTCAAAGAAAGCGATATTCTTATTTCGGCGACTGATCTCGATGGAGTCATCACATTTGCCAATGATGTCTTCTATGAAGTTGCCCAATATAATCAAGGTGAATTGGTGGGAATGCCACACAATGTGATCCGCCATCCGGACATGCCTAAAACGGCCTTTGCTGATCTATGGGGCATGATTAAGAATCGAAAGTTATGGCAAGGTTATGTTCTCAATCGTGGTCAATACGGAAGGGCATATTGGGTTAAGGCGATCATCTTTCCTTGTTACGAGAATGAGCAGTGCGTCGGTTACTTGTCGGTACGCAGTAAGCCTAGTCGTGAGGATATTGAAAAGGCGAAGAGGGCCTATCGAAAACTGCCTTAATAATTCTTTATAGTTATAACGTTTGAGCACTCTAATTTAGAGTACGGTCGTTTGTAAGTCATTGAATCTTTTACATTTCGCGTTTAGACAAAGTCCGGTCATCAGGGTAGAGTTGCGCCAATATTATTGATTCAAAAACCGCTTACATTGAACTCTTGGAGTGCCTCAATGCCTAATTTACAAAGTGAAAACTCAACAGAACATCTCCCTAAATCTCTCATCGAAGCGAAGCTAAAGCTGGCCAAAGAATACGGGCTTAAGAAAGAAGACCTTATTGCCATGCTAAGGAATGTTTACCTTTCTCGTAAGCTTGATGACGCAGAAATTTCTATGAAGAAGCAAACGAAAGCTTACTTCCAAATCTCAAGTGCTGGTCATGAAGGGATATTAACGGCTACGGCAAAAGTGCTTAAGCCTGCATATGACTGGTTCATTTGTTACTACCGTGATCGTGCTCTTTGCACAGGTCTTGGGGTTACGGCCTATGAAATGCTTTGTCAGGCCAATGGAAATGTTGGAGATACTTCTTCTCATGGCCGTCAAATGCCTGCCCACTGGGGGAATGTAAAACTTAATATTGTTAATAAGTCTTCTTGTACAGGGACTCAATTTCTTCAGGCGGTTGGACTTGCTGAAGCTGGTAAGTACCTAGAGCAATTGGATAACGAAGGTGTAGATCTCGAAGGTCGCACTTATCACAGTGATGAAATCATCT
>JBFHGF010000090.1:0-9867 GCA_041583335.1 Bacteriovoracaceae bacterium | reverse complement strand
TTTTCCACATAGGTCACTTCATCAGCTTCACTTGTGGACTTTATCGCTCTAATGATGTCTGCATAAGAGAGAGAAAACCCTGTTCTCAAATGACGGCGTAAAATATATTCCTGAAGTTCTTCATCGGAGAGCCCCTTTATTCTAAAAACAGAGCGAAAATACTTATTCTTATAGAAAACCTGATCGAGGAATGTCCAAGAATAGGTATTAAAGCAGGCCAACCAAAAGATATTATCCGTTCTTACATTCAGGGTTTCAAAGAAAGTTTCTATTCCCTTAAGACCACCATAGTGTGAGAGAAAAAAATTCTGGGCGGCATCGAGAATGATTACGGTTGGCCTTAGCTCTTTATCCCACTCAATGAGCTCTGATAACTCATTGATCTCCTGTCCTTTGATGAGATTTCCTAGAAAGCGCAGTACATCCTTACGATCGGTGAGCTTCGGGGGAACTGACGCGAAAACAACATCTAAGTCACTATGATTTTCACCAATCCACTTTTCAACTTCCTTTAAAACAAGTGATTTCCCAACTCCAATATCTCCATAGATAGCAAGGGAGTGTTCATCTGATTTTTGGGATGCCCACTCTTCAATTTCGAGGGTAATATTATCAACTTGTTGATTACGACTCTTCACCCACAGGTCATGCTCATCATCTTTCACCTCTGAAAACCATTCGAGATAACTTTTAGGAAGCTCCTTTGTAACCGTTTCTTCGACCTCTTCGCTTCCTTCAAGTTTCTTTTCAAAGAGTTTGGCCAGAACCTTTTTTCCGATATTGTATTCAAGAAGACGACCTTTAAACCACTCCCACATGGGAATAATTGCAACCACCATTAAACCTAGGGAGCGAACAATTGGTGCAGCAATCCCTTTATCAAGTTTTTCATAGGTTGATGAAAAAGATTCGGAAGTATTCTTTTTTATAAAGCCGCTGATTTCGGCCTTCCATTGATAAACTAGCCAGATATAGAGACCAACAAAAACAACTTTAAAAAGCAGTATCAACTCAAAGTAAACCAAGCCCTTGCCGGCAACGCTGGAGACCAAGTGCAAAAGCACTAAGATCCAAAAAATAACTCTCCCTGAAATTCGTGAAGAACTAAAAATTTTGGCCTTGGTTTGGCGAATCTGATCCCTTGTTCTTCCTTCCATTGAGAATTCGGAGACAAAGCGGAGAAAGATCAAAAGGGCCTGTCTGAAAATTAAATAGTAGAGGTAGTAGAGAATATAGGGCAGCAGTAAATTTAATTCGGTAAAGATCGTTTGCTCTAGAGAGTATTTAAAAGCTTCAATTCCAACGATTGAGAGAACGAGTGGAATGAAGGGTGCCGTTCTTTGCAGCAGTAGAATCATCTTCTGGCGCACAGGAGTTAGAGCGAAAGGATTGGAGATATTCCTTTTGATCTCATTTACTTGATCAAGAATCCATTTATTAATTTTTAAAATAATAAAGGGCAGAAAGATGAAGATGAGAATGGCCAAGATCTCTGGTATAAGATTTCTTACTCCAGCAAACCCATGACTAAGATGACCACGAATCGTCTGGTAGCGCATCTTAAAAATTCCCATCCATTTAAGGGGAACTATTTTCAATTCAAAGAAAGAGTCTTCAATATAGGACCTAGGAGATATATCAACTTCATCGGCATCGATGAGCTTTGCTCTCTTTCGTCCAAGAATAAGGAACCTCTCGGTTCGGTCGGCCTCCCAAGAAGCACGATCTCCTTCGCCTTGATATTCTTCAGCGGCGATGGCCTTCCATCTCTGAGTAATAGTTGAGTAATTTTCTTCTTCCTGACCCATAAGAGGAAAACAGGAGAAGAGAAAAATAATGCATACGAAGAGCTCTTTTCTCATAGCTAAATTTTATAGGATTTCAGGACAAGGTGTACAGCTTTACCTAGGAGACTGTCTGCAAAATAACGTCTGTAATTTGCTGTTTAAAAACAGCTTTAGAGAATTTTTCCGCGCGCGCGTGCAGATCTTCATTGACGAATATTTTATTTTCAAAGGCCAGGATCGCTTCAAGAAGAGATCCCTGAGTAGGTTCATCAAAGAAAACGGCCGTTTTATCCGTTAATGTCTCTAAGACTCCACCGGTCTTAAAGGCTATTACAGGAGTCCCTGCGGCCAATGACTCCAAAGGAGTAATGCCAAAGTCCTCGACCCCTGGAAAAATTAAGGCCTTGGCCTTCGCAAAGTTTTGTATGACTTCTTCGCGAGAGACGTTTCCAAGAAACTCGATATTGCCTTCGGCCAGGGCCTTAAGTTCGGACTCCTGTTGCCCTCCACCGATAATCTTCAAGCGCTTTCCCGTTCCATTAAAGGTTTTAATGGCCAAGTCTACCCGCTTATTGGGAGCGAAGGCGGTAACCATAATATAGAAATCGTCTTTCTTGGGAGGATTGGCCTGAACCGCTCTAAAGTCATCGAGATCAACAAAGGGATAAATGACGTCACTTTCGATCTCGTAATATTTTTTAATTCTCTTTTGAACAAAGGATGAATTGCCCAACATCACATCCACATTGCGATTAGAGCTCTTATCCCAATTTACCAAGTAATTCTTAAAGAGCTTCATCCCCCACCTTTGATACCATGGAGCATGAGGCCCAAAGTAATTATCAAATTGATCATAGAGATAACGCATGGGTGAATGAACATAGCTCACATGCTTGGCCCCCAGTGGCTTTACCACTCCTTTGATCACACAATGGCTTGAAGACAAGACCAAATCGGCCTGCTCCGTTATATGAAGCGTGCTTGCTGCATGTGGAAAAAAAGGAAGGAACTTTCTATAGTGCTTGTGGATGCCAGGGATACGATTTAAGTAGCTCGTTACAATTTTACGATTTTCAATAGAGGGAGGAACCGATCCCTTCTTGTGGATCAGGGTATAGAGAGGCGCGTCTGGAAACATTTCACAGAAAACCTCGAGAACCCTCTCTCCCCCACGAAATCCCGTGAGCCAATCATGTAACAAAACTACTCTCATAACTTGCAAGTCTAATATGGAGCCTATCCATAGGCTAGTTGCGAATTAAAAAACTTCCCTATTTTAGGCGATGGCCTTACAATACTAGTGTATTATTTATTTACATAAAAGCTATTTAGTAGGACCCCAATGAAAGTTACTGAGCACCTTGAAAATGCTAAAGGGAAAACGACCTTTAGTTTCGAAATCGTACCTCCACCCCGCGGAAAATCGGTAAAAACCATCGTTGATATTGTTGAAAAGATCGCCCCCTACAATCCACCATGGATTGATGTGACCGCTCACTCCGCTGGTGCTTTCTATAATGAAAAAAAAGATGGAAGCGTGGAGAGAAGAATTTACAAGAAGCGCCCGGGAACTATTGGAATTTGTGGGATTATTCAAAATCGCTTTCGAATTGATACGGTAACCCACCTTCTCTGTAATGGATTCACCAAAGAAGAAACGGAAGATGCTCTTATTGAGCTGCAATATCTAGGAATTCACAATGTCTTGGCCCTGCGTGGTGATGGACTGAATTACTCTAAGAAAATTGATAAATCTCGCCGCGTTAATAATTACGCCCTCGACCTCGTTGAGCAAATTCAAGAAATGAAAGATGGCCACTATCTTGATGAACTCTCTGGCGCAGACCCGCTAGAGATGTGCGTTGGTGTTGCAGGCTATCCAGAAAAACACTTCGAAGCTCCTAATATGAAGTACGACCTCACTTGGCTTAAAAAGAAAGTCGATGCGGGTGCTGAATATATTACGACTCAAATGTTCTACGATAATAAGCACTACTGGAGTTATGTAGAGCAGTGTCGTGCGGAAGGAATTGATGTTCCTATTATTCCAGGAATTAAAATCTTAAAATCCATGCGCCAATTACAGTCCATCCCCAAACACTTCTATATCAACTTTCCTGATGAGCTCGTTGATGAGGTGATGGAGAGCCCTGAACATATTAAAGAGATCGGACTTAACTGGACCAAGAGACAAGTTGAAGATCTTTTGAATAAGGGTGCTCCCTGCGTTCACTTCTATATTATGAACGATACGGACTCCGTACTTGATGTCATCAAATCATTTAAATAACGAGGAACTCTCATGACAAACTTACCCAAGACGAAGGCCCATTTGGACCTTCTCTCCTCATTACAAGAAAGAATTGTATTTATGGATGGTGCAATGGGTACCATGATCCAACAATATAAACTGGAAGAAGAAGATTTTCGTGGCGATCGCTTTACCGATCATCCGAAAGACCTTAAAGGTAATAACGATCTTCTCAGTCTTACTCGCCCCGATATCATTAAGGCCATTCACCTAGAATACCTAAGAGCTGGTGCCGATATTATTGAAACCAATACTTTTTCGGGAACTCGTGTGGCCCAGAAAGACTATGAGCTTGAATCCATTGTGAGAGAGCTCAATTATATGTCTGCCAAGATTGCCAAAGAAGCCTGCGATGAAGTTGAAAGAGAAACCAGTAGACGTTGTTATGTAGCGGGGGCCATGGGACCCACAAATCGAACCGCCTCCATGAGTCCCGATGTAAATAACCCGGCCTTTCGCGCCATTACTTTTGACGAGCTCAAAGATGATTACTACCAACAGGCCAAGGCCTTAATGGATGGTGGTGCCGATATCCTCTTACCTGAGACAACCTTCGATACCTTGAATTTGAAAGCGGCACTCTTTGCTATCGATCAACTCAAAGAAGAACGAGGCGAAGATATTCCAGTGATGATCTCTATCACCATCACCGATCAATCAGGAAGAACTTTATCTGGTCAAACGGTAGAAGCTTGCTGGAATTCCATTCGCCACGCCAATCCGATCAGTGTAGGTATCAACTGTGCACTGGGTGCCAGAGAAATGCGCCCCTTTATGGCGGAGCTTTCTCGTATCGCTCCCGTCTACACCTCATGCTATCCCAACGCAGGTTTGCCTAACCCCCTTGCCGCGACCGGATATGATGAAACACCTGATATCACCGGAAAGCTGATGCAAGAATTTGCAGAAGATGGTCTTATCAATCTAGTCGGCGGTTGTTGTGGGACAACGCCGGCACATATAAAATCAATTGTAGAACATGTCTCAAAAGTTAGCCCTCGTCTGAAGCCTCAAGCATTCAAGGCCATGCGCCTTTCAGGACTCGAACCTCTCAATATCATCAACGATCAAAAAGATAGATCCACCAAGTTCTTCATGGTTGGAGAGCGTACCAATGTTACGGGTTCGCCTCGTTTTGCGAAGCTTATTAAAGAAGATAAATTCGAGGACGCCCTAGAAGTCGCCCGCCAACAGGTGGAAAGTGGGGCCAATATTCTCGATATCAACTTCGATGAAGGACTTATTGATGGTAAGGCCTGTATGACTAGGTTTTTAAACCTAGTGGCCGCAGAGCCTGATATCTCACGTGTGCCCATCATGATTGATTCCTCTAAATGGGAAATCATTGAGGCCGGTCTAAAATGCGTTCAAGGAAAGTGTATTGTTAACTCCATTTCTTTGAAAGACGGAGAAGAGGCCTTTCTTGAAAAGGCGAAGCTTATTAAGCGCTACGGTGCCGCGACAATTGTTATGGCCTTTGATGAAAAAGGACAGGCTGCAACTCAGGAAGATAAAGTTCGAATTTGTACCCGCGCCTATAACTTATTAGTCGATAAGGCCGGATTTGATCCCCTTGATATTATCTTTGATCCCAACGTCTTAACCGTTGCTACAGGTATGGAGGAACACTCTAATTACGCTGTGGATTTTATTGAAGCGGTAAGAGAGATTAAAGAGAAGTGTCCAGGTGCTTTAACTTCCGGTGGGGTATCGAACCTCTCCTTTAGTTTCCGCGGTAATAATATTGTTCGCGAGGCCATGCACTCGGCCTTCCTCTATCATGCCATTGATGCTGGTTTTGATATGGGAATCGTCAATGCCGGTATGCTAGAAATTTACGAAGACATCAAGCCAGAACTCAAGCAAAAAGTTGAAGATGTTCTCTTTAACCGCTCACCAGAAGCAACGGATGAGCTTATCGACTTTGCCGAACAGTTTAAAGGTATATCCAATAAGAAAGATCGCAACGACCTCACTTGGCGTGAGGGAAGTTTACAAGATCGCATCACCCACTCCCTTGTTCATGGAGTGCTAGAATTTGTTGATCAGGATACAGAAGAGGCCAGAAAAGAATTCGGAAGACCGCTGGATGTCATTGAAGGTCCCCTTATGAATGGGATGCGCGTGGTAGGAGACCTCTTTGGTTCGGGGAAAATGTTCTTACCTCAAGTGGTGAAGTCCGCCCGTGTTATGAAGAAGGCCGTGGCCTACTTAGAGCCTTATATGGAAGAGGAAAAGGCCAAGAACCCCAATCAAAAAGAGCAGGGAACTTTTCTTATCGCTACAGTAAAAGGTGATGTGCACGATATTGGAAAAAATATTGTGGCCGTAGTGCTCGCCTGTAACGGCTATAAAGTCGAAGATATGGGCGTAATGGTCAGCTGTGATCAAATCCTTAGACGCGCTAAAGAAATTGATGCTGATATCATTGGTCTCTCTGGTCTTATTACCCCAAGTTTGGATGAGATGATTTTCAATGCTCAAGAGATGGAAAAGCAAGGCCATACTTGCCCCCTACTTATTGGAGGGGCTACCACTTCTAAACTTCATACGGCCGTTAAAATTGCTCGTCACTACTCGGGACCGGTTGTTCAGGTGGGAGATGCGTCCTTAGTTGTTGAAGTTTGTTCGAAACTTTTAGGAAGAGATGCAAAAGCTTATATTGAAGAGCTCAAACAAACTCAGATCAATATGGCCGAACAATTTGCCAAAGATAGAACAGATACTTTTATCCCCATTGATATGGCCCGCAAGCAGAAGCCTCAAATCAATTGGAATCAAATTGAACTCTACACTCCCGATAAACTCGGCCTCAATACTTGGGATAATATTCCTCTTGATCTTATAGCCGACTATATCGACTGGAGTCCTTTCTTTTGGACTTGGGAACTTAAGGGAACCTATCCCAAAATTTTAGAAAATCCTAAATATGCCGGCGAGGCCAAGAAACTCTTTAAGGATGCTCAAGAGCTACTGCGAGATATCATTAAGAATAAGCGCTTTCGCGCCCGCGCCGTTTGGGGACTATGGCCGGCCAACTCTGAGGAAGATGATATCCATATCTACTCCAATGAGGAACGATCAGAAAAACTCAAAACCTTTCACTTTCTGCGCCAGCAAAAAGAACAAACGAGTGGAAAATACAGATCCCTCGCCGACTTTGTCGCTCCCAAAGGCCACAAAGACTACTGTGGGGGCTTTGTGGTTACCATGGGTCAAGAAGTTGAAGCCTATGCCCAGGAATTTGCCGAAAAAGGCGATGATTACAACTCCATTATGGTTAAGGCCATTGGCGATCGTTTAGCAGAGGCCCTTGCAGAACTTCTTCACAAAAAAGTTCGTGATAACTGGGGATATGGGTTGAAAGAAAACCTAACCCGTGAAGAACTGATCAAAGAAAAGTATCGTGGTGTCCGACCCGCTCCCGGTTATCCGGCCTGTCCCGATCACACAGAAAAAGGACTTCTGTGGGAACTTCTCGATGTAAAAGAAAAAATCGGGGCCAACTTAACAGAGAACTTTGCCATGCATCCGGCAAGTTCGGTTTCGGGCTTTTATATGCAGTATCCGGAATCGAAGTATTTTAACCTTGGAAAAATTGACTCCGATCAAGTCACTGACTATGCCAAAAGGAAGGGTATGACTGAGGATGAAATAAGAAGATGGTTATCTCCTAATTTATAAAAAGAAAAGGCTCCTTAGAGGAGCCTTTTTTTATTTTCTAAATGCTTGGCCAACGTTAAGGCCTGCTCTTGCTCCACAAAATTCTGAACATTTTCCATTATTAGTAACGGATACCTCATTTTGTGATTGATACTCTACTGTAACTTCGCAAGTGTCTTTATCCCATCCGCCGGTTTCGCCGTTATAAAGTTCAACTTCAGCGGCTGCAACGAGAGTATTCTCTTTAACAGAGGTTACTTCTCCTTGAAATTCACACATATGGGCGTTTGAGCCCACAGTCATAACTTCAAGAAAGAATTTTTGATCTTTAAGAGAAACGGCAACGGTGTTAGATGCATAGAAATGACAGATCATATCTTCTTCATACCAAAGACCTCCGTCTTCAGCACAAGACGAGATAAATGGGGCAAAGCGGCTGCCCCACCCCCAACCTCCTTATCCAACTTTTAGGATTTCATCAACAAGGGTACGGTATTGAGAAGTCCCGTAGAAGACCACTTGCTGTTGGGAGATATTTTCTTTGACCGGGTAAGCGGCGCGCTGATTGCGGATGCCTTGAATGAAGGAGTCGATATCGGCAAGGCGACGATCGAGTTCATCCTTTTCTCTTTGATTAAGATAGATTTTTTGAACTTTGAGCTTCCCTTCTCCACCACTATCGTAAATATGATTAACTAGAGAAGAAAAAAGTTCTTTAATTTCGGCCTTTGCACCTTCTTTATCCGTAACGATAGGAAGCCACATATCTTTCGTTTCCCAATTAAGAGCATATTCAAAACGGTTATAAGTAATGATTCCTCTTTGGATGAGCTGACCGAGAACTGCTTGCAGTAGAGAATTTGAAAGACCCACTTGCTCACTGAGCTTTTCAAAAGAGAGAGTTTTCTTATTTAAAGCTTCAATAACAATTCTTTCAATGACGAGTATAGTTTGATCCATGATTTATCCTTAGGCTGAAATGTGAAATGATTGTTCTTTGATTACTGAGGCTTCGGCCATAACTTCTCTTAGACGAATATTGCGTTGCCATTGGGTTCCTAGGTCAACTCCTGCACCAACTCCAAGCACATTCTTTTGCTGAGTTTGTTGAATTTCAGCGGCCCAATTTACAGAGCTCTCTCGGTGTTGATCTAAGTAAATTTGTAGTTTTTCAAATTCTCTCATCTTCATTTCAGCTCCATGTATTAGGCGAAAAAACCGAGTTCGTTCAATATCGAGTATTTCACTGTATTCAGAGATGGTTTTCTTGCCTGCAGTGGCGAGAAACTCCTCCATGGTTTTCAACTGTAGATCTGTGACTTTCTTCATTATCCAAGCTCCCTATTTTGATTTTGAAATGGACTGATCTCCCTAAAGCAGGCCTTGGGCCAAAAAAGAGCGGCCGTAAGTTATGAAAAGTACAACTTTAGGATTGGGAAATTACGGAAGATTGGTCTAAAATAGACTAAATAAGGATTGGTTTAGACTATGGACCTTTATGACTCTTAAGGTAACAAGCGCAAATATTCGATTTGAAAACCCCGCTGATGGCCCTCATGATTGGGAGCATCGCCGTGGAGTGCTCACAGATATCCTTAATAAGCAGGAACTCGATCTGCTTGGAACACAGGAGGGTCGTGAGCCCCAACTCAGAAATTTAGAAGATCTATTAGGAAACCTCACCCTATCGGATCAGCACCGTGAATGGATCTCCGAGCGAATGTATCCCTGCATATTCTTTAATCCTGAAACGATAGAGGTCCATGATTCAGGAGATATTTGGCTCTCTAAAACACCCTATCTAGCGGGTAGTAAAGATTTTGACTCTGCCTTTCCTCGCCTATCCACTTGGATAAAGGCCACCCACAAACCGACAGCGACTACTTTCTTCTATATCAATTGCCATCTCGATCACATTAAAGAAGAGACGAGAATTGAGCAAGCACGCGTCCTCATTACCGAATCCATTAAAGTTAATCGCGAATTATTGCCCTTTATTTTTACCGGAGACTTCAATGCCTCTCCCCTTGGCGAAGTTAGACGCGAACTCACTAAGCATTTACCCAACCTATGTGATCCTTGGTTTAGTCATAACCTTAAGGAAGA
>JBFHGF010000089.1:0-9888 GCA_041583335.1 Bacteriovoracaceae bacterium | reverse complement strand
GATGAAAGTTAACATAAAGGGAATTGAAGAAATTTCTACTCTGACTTATGTCCTTCTTATGGCCATCACTTTCAGAGAAAAAATTTTCGGCTTTTCTTACTATAGTTTAATCACCCTCGCAGGATTTCTTATTTATATGGGACTATATAAAAAGAAAAAAAATTGGCTAGATATAATATTTAAAATTAGAAATTTAATGAGAATTTCATATAAGAAATCCATATATGAAAGAGATTCAAGCAAAACCGAGGTTTATAATATAAAGAAAAATAGTCTTGCAAGACTAGAGTTAAGTGGCATCGATGATTCAATCATTTGGTCTTTATTTATCTTTTTTGTGAGTTTAGTTTTAATTGTGAGGTATTTATGAGCTTAGTCATTTATATTCTCATTTTAGTTACAATGTTTTTTCTAATAAAAAAAATTAAGCTAAAGAGATCTATTTGGGAGTGGATACTTTTAGGAATTACACTAGTAATCTTTAATATTCCTGGCATTGAAATGGGAATGATAGATACATCCAATAACAAGTACTTAGGTGTATTGCTATCAATATCAGTGGTATTATCTATTCTCTTTAATAGCAAGGTAGACACTGAACACAGAGTTAGTGCGATTCTAAGAATGATCTCTCCAATGTTGTCTATCTTTTGGATAGGCATTGATAATCAACTGGCATTTATATTTGCAGTAGTCATCTATATATTACTTAATGATGAATTGAAAGATACCCTTGAACTACTGTTGAGTTACATAATAATAGGCTTGGGAACTATAAAATATTTTCTGACGAGTTATTTTGATTCGCCTCTTAGTATTGTAAATTATCAAGTTCAAGATATTTTTGATTATACTCTTGTTCTCGTCGCATTTTTATCTCTACTAAATACAATGATTGCTTTAAAAAGATGGAATCGTTGGCGTAACCTTCATATGATGAACGTATTTTGGCCAACTCTGTTTTTGAGCCTTTCCTTTAAATTGCAACAGACTGCATTTGTGTATGAAGAATATATCGTAATGATAACTGCTGCGCTTGGGATTTTAGTTCTGATTTCATGGCGTAATAAATTGTTAATTGCTAGCGTTACCGCTGTAATCTCTCTATTATTTGTAACACCCTATTTATATTTAATAGCGATACTGTTACTTGTTTTATATTCACTAAGAAAAAAAGCACAACATCTTAAAAAAGTATTTAAGCTAGAATATATGGATCTATTATCTGTTGTGATTCTTATTGTAGCAATAAGGCATCAGATTGAATCATTAGGTTTAGTGTCGGTGATGCTCTTCTTGTTTGTAGTAAGAAATATGAAAAGTGAGCTAGAATTTGAATAGGTTTATACTCTTCACATTGGTTTATCAGTTCCTGATCGTTGCTTTTTATAATAAAGCTGCAAAAATGTTCACTTACATTAATAAAATTGCTTATTTTCTATTTCTGCTCATCTTTATCTACTTCATAAAGTTTGATCAAATTGAACACACATTTGACTTAAAGTTTTTAGTTCCGATTGTATTTACGAGCTTACTTTTCCTTGTATACGACACAAATAAAGGATTTGCTCAGCATAGTTTACGAAACAAGTTTTTTCCTACGCTTATTGCCTTTATTGTACTGATAACTCAGTTCATAAGTGTTGATATTGTAAACTACGCACTTATTCTATCTGCGTCTTATGATTTTTTAATTACAACAGAGAGAAAAGAAATAAGCTCCCATAAAAAATATATTGGGCCTATCTTTATCTTATCGACCCAATTACTAGGTCTTCTCTTTAATTTTGGAATAGATAATGACATGCTCTTTGTGATCTATTGGATTGTCGTTGCAAAGCTCTTCCCTTTCTCGCTACTTAAAGACAATAGTTCTTCAATTGATGAGCACTACTTAAGTCGAAGTATTCTTATTTTAAACCTGGCCTTTGGAAACATGACTTTTTCCATGACGGCAATCTATCTTCTTGCCGCAGTAACAATTCTTACTCTTTTGATCATGTACTTTGTAGAAACAGAGATGCAATCATTTATTTCATATCGATCTGTTGTTTTAAGTACTATGATTTTATTTTGTCTACTGACTGGTAAAACAAATGATAGTTATTTTGTGACATCTATTTTGTGGATAGATTTTTACTTTATGGGATTGGCCTTTACGAGAATGAGTACCGTAGTACCTGATAATATTAATCGAAAAGTAGGTAGCGCTGTATTTTTAATTATTTTGTCTGGTGTGCTCTTTGGTGCTAGCCATTGGCTAATTGAAGAGAATTTAAAAATACTATTCTTAAAAGGTCAGATAAATATAGCTCTATTGGCCATAGCACCGCTTCTTATAAGTGCAGCCCTTTATTACTCAAGAAATGAGTTTAAAGTATTCATGAATGAGCGGATAAGAAAATTTGATCACTTCGACACTTTTATTTCTCAATTGATTATAATAATAGGAGTAATATTAAGTGTTTAAGGATCATGTCAAAAAAATATAGAGTTCGCCTAATTAACAGTAGAATTGTTGGCCCGTTTGACTTGGGCCAAATCGGTGAACTGTTCAAAAAAGGTCACATTAAAGGAAAGGAAAAAGTCCAAGAGTTTCCTGCAGGTGACTGGGTAACAATTCGAGAAATAAAAGAAATTAATCAGTATTTGGCCAAGCTTATTGCGGGTAAGGCCAATGAAGTGACGACAGTAGATAATGAATCAACTGTTGCCAGAATTAATATCGGGAATTTGAAAAGAGAAGAAGCTAAAAGGCGAAAAGAAAAAAAAACGTATGAAGATCAGCTATCCGATCTTGAAGAGTTAATTGATGACGAAGAACAAGAAATTAAGAATGAGGCTTCACATAAAGAGTTCAAATTTGATCGTGAAAATAATGAAACAATAATTGATTATGCTGAACTTGAAAAAAAATATCAAGAATCAATTCCTGATAAAGAGGAAAATAATTCTAATGCAGAAGAGAAAGTTGAAAGTGAAGAGAATGACGAAGATGAGTTAAATATTGATAAAACAGTCATTATTAAAAAGCCCAAGAAAAAAGATTTGGCTGAAAATGCAGATAAAACAGTAGTGAACCAAGAAGCATTAAAGTATTTCAAAGATCTTGAACGTAAGAAAAAAGAGGAAGAAGAAAAAAAACAAAAAGAAATCGAAGAGCAGAAAAGATTAGAAGAGCTCCAAAAAGAAGAAGAAGTAGATTTTGAAGAGTCTACAATGATGTTTGATAAAAATGCCTTGGTTTCTCTAAAGCATGAAGCAAAAGAGTTAGAAAGAAGTTTAATAGAAGAAGAAAATAAAAAGAAAGAAGAAAATAAAAAGAAAGAAGAAAAGGAAAAGGATAAAGACTCACTAGATGAGTTTGTGATTGTTGAAGAAGAGAAGCCTCAGAAAAAGAAAATGAAGCCCATTGTCGCCTTGGCCTTCTTAGTAATTTTTTGGTTTATTCTGGAGGAAGATGGAGGGAATAAGAAACAATTTGAACCAGAATATGTGAAAATTGTTGCTCCCATAACTTACGAGATTCAAGATCCATTAAAGGCAAAACAAGCATATGAGAAGGGCCTTGAGGCTTATCGCATGGGGGCATATTTTGCGAAAGTAAAGGCCATAATGCACTTTAAAACGTCCGTTGAATACCAGTTTAAGGATAATCCTGCTCTTGGACTTCTTATACTCAGCTACGGTGAAGTATTTAAGAATGTTTCAAATAAAAGTAATGGTGCAGCGATATTATTTAATTTAATTAAAATAACACGCTCACGTGTACTAAAAGATGTAAATATCGCATTAGGTACCGCTCTGTTTTATAGGAATAATGGAAAAGTTAATTCTGCAATTGATTTGATGGAGAAATTTCTGAGAGTTGGTCAGCCAACGTTAAAGTTTTATTCTATATATTTGGGTATTGCTATTGATACAGGAGATCTTGTTAAGGCAAGAAAGATAAAAGATAAACTTGTTGAATATCCCGATCTTCCCGTTGAAGCCTATATCGCATTATCAAAATATTACACTCTAGATCAACGATATGAGGAAGGTAAACAAAGTGTCATTGATGGATTAAAGAAATACACTTCAAGCGTTTCATTACACTTAGAGTTGGCATCTTATCTTCTAAGAGAAGAAAATCTTCAACAATATAGTAAAACTTTAAAGAGAGTTGAGGCTCTTGCCTTTGAAAAGTCACCTATCTATTACGCAGAATACTTGGAATATGTAGGTATACTTAGTGCGTTTAATAAGGATGTTAAGAAGGCAGCTTTTCTCTTTAAGCAGGCCCTAACGATTAATGATTCAGATCGACTACGCTCCAAACTAGCATCCCTAGATGTTGGTGGTGGTAAACTGGCTACCAAACTAATCTTAGAGTCAAAGGCCATGGATTATATTAGAGAATCGAAAAAGTTAATGAAGCAAAGACAGTGGGATGCTGCATTTATGGAAGCGATAGCAGCAACTGAGTTAGAAATTAACTATCTTCCTGCGAACTTACATTTAATAGATTTACAAATTAAGCGAGGCTTTTATGAGTCGGCCATATCAACACTCGAGTTTTTGAAAAAAGAATACCCCACTCATCCTGGAGTAAGTTTTAAGCTCATTCAAGCGCTATATGAATCCAATAAAATAAATGATGCTCAAACTCAAGTTAATATAATATCAAACTCACCACTTAAGCAGCATCCACTTTATTACTCTATTGTTGGACGCTTCTATGAAAAAAGTAATAGAAATATTCTTGCGGTGAAGTTCTTAAGTAAGAGTGTGGCGCTAAATCCACTTCGAGATTCGGACTATTTTATTATGGCCAAGATTTACAATAAAAGTCGCCAGTATACGCAAAGTAAGGCCGCTCTTTCTGAAGCAATAGCCTTAGATCCATTAAATATTGAATATAAGTCTCTGTATGGTGAAATTTTATTTGAACTTGAGGGGGCAGATACGGCGATTGGTTATGTTCAGGCTGCACTTGAAGAAAATAAAGATAATCCTAAACTTTTGGGAGACATGGCAACTTACTATTATAGAAATGGACAGTTGGCGCAGTTTAAGGATGTGAAAGAAAAAATAGAAAATCTGAATACCGATGATCCAGCCTTTTATACTTTTTTAATTAAAGCTGCTCAGATGGAAGAAAATAGTGAGAATGTCATTAAATACGCAAAAGAGCTCATTATTGTAAATCCCGGTGATGTAAAAATTAGAATGACACTAGCTCAAAATTTAATGAACTTGGGTCGTTATCAAGATGCCCTAGAGGCATTAAAAGGTGTAACGGAAAGGCTATCGACATATCCAGGTGTCTATTACTTAATGGCCAAGATCTATATCGAAATAAAAGATAACGCTAAAGCACTAGATGCAGGAAAAAAAGAAAGAGAAAATAACCCTTCAATTTATAACGGGCATTACATCTTAGGTGAAACATATCGTCTTATGGGTAAAGTTCAAGAGGCCGTGGATAATTTAGAGCAGGCCATCTCAATATCTCCACGTAATGTTGAATCCCTAATATCACTTGGGTTAATAAAAATTGCACAAAGAAATTATGAAGTGGCCCGAGAGCTCTTTTTGAGGGCAAAGAAACAGGAGCCATCTAATCCAAAAATTCGTAAGCAACTAGGCTTTATCTACCAAGGTGTAGGGCAGTCGGGTTTAGCAATTGAAGAGTTTCAGACCTACCTAAAGCTCTTTCCCAATGCTCCTGACCGTAGTCAAGTGGAAGGGCGAATCCAGGTCCTCTCTCGCTAATGTGCTTTGCGCAATAATTAACTCTAGGAAAAATTTAACCTTGCAGTTATATATTGCAATATCGTAATGATGCCATTATATTAGGAGCCTCGTGGAGGATTGGCTGAGTGGTCGAAAGCGGTGGTTTTGAAAACCATTGACCTTAACGGGTCCGCAGGTTCGAATCCTGTGTCCTCCGCCATCTTTGTTGCTGGAGATGTGGCCGAGTGGTCGAAGGCAGCACCTTGCTAAGGTGTCGTACGGGCAACCGTACCGTGAGTTCGAATCTCACCATCTCCGCCACTTAGAACCCATCAATAAATCCCTTAAATTTATTAATTTAACCTATTGAGCCAATAATGCCTGTTTTACTAAGTTATTGGATTAAGATTTATTAATTAGAGTCCGATAAATAATACGACAAATATTACCAAATAATTAATATTTTAGGATCGAATCTTTATCGTGAAAAAAACAATAGCTACTATTTTCCTTCTTTCATGGGTAGTCGTGGCTTCCTATGCATTAACCTTAATGCATTCATGGCACTATAGTGATCTATCTCCAAAGGGATCAATTTCACTAAGTGAATTGACCTTTCAAAATTCAGAACAAAATCTTGGGGTTATACATTTTATTACTCCAATGTGTGGCTGCTCAAGAGAAGTTTATAAGCATCTTATGAAAGAGGGGCCTTTGGATAATAAAGCCTATAATGAAAAGATTATTATTATAGATGACTTTAAAGATGGGATTGCTAATGAGCTTACAAAAAGAGGGTTTGATGTTTTTAAACTCAGCAATGAGGAAGCAAAGAAAATTTTTGATGGTGAGGTAAGAGGTGTTCCTTTGCTTACTATTTATGATCAAACTTTAACAACTCAATATGTTGGTGGATACTCTGAAAAATCAATTACTCCATTTACGAAAATCAATTACAGAAAATTTTTACAAAAAATAGAAACAAAAAAGAAAGTGAAACCACTTCCTGTGATCGGGTGTGCTGTAAGCAAAGAGTATCAAAAGTTATTGGATCCGTTTGGTTTGAAGTATGGAGAAGTATTATGAATGCTTATGAAAAGAACGCATGTCAAATATTGAAGGTTGCTCATATCGCGATATTAATCCATATTCCTATATTTATTTATATGGCCAATTTTTTTGGTACAGAAATGACTTTAGCGATAGGCGCCCCGTTACTAATAACCGTTGTGCAAGTGATAATGGATAAAGCTTTTAAATCGGTAAGGATTTCCTCTTTGTTATTGCCATTTAATATCATTGCTCTCTCCGCGGTAATGATTCACCTGGGGAAAGGAATGATTGAATGGCATTTTCATATTTTTATTATGATTGGAATCTTAAGCTTAATGGCAAATCCAATGACAATAGTCGTAGCGGCCCTTACGGCGGCCGTACATCATATTTCGTTTTATTTCCTACTGCCCAATTCAATTTTCAATTATCAGGCTTCATTAGGCATCGTGGCCATCCATGCTGCATTTGTTATCGTTGAGTCAATAGCTTGCACTTTTCTAGCTTATCGGTTTAAGAAGTCTTTAGAGGTACAGGATAACTTAAATGAAAAAATTAATCCGCTAGTGAGAAGTATCGAGGATATATCGAAGAATTCGAGCCAATCATGCTCTAACTTACTTCAGAGTTCCGACAACAATGCAATTGCTTTGAATACGATCACAGATAATTCTAATCGTTTAAACCAAATGGTGGATGATACAAAAAATAAAATATCTGAGCTTTTAAATAATGTTAAAGAAACGAATGGTTGTGTGAAAGAGAGTGCCAATTCAGTAGCAGATTCAAAAGTATTCTTGCAGTCCCTTGCTGATATAAAAGAAAAAATGGAAATTTTACAAGAACGATCATCAGAGCAACTTAAGGCCGTCGTAGATACAGTTCATAGAATATCGGAAAAGACAGGAATCATTAATGATATTGTTTTTCAAACTAAGCTTCTTTCTTTTAATGCTTCAGTAGAGGCTGCTCGTGCTGGTGAACATGGAAAAGGTTTTGCTGTTGTAGCAGAAGAAATTGGAGGGCTCGCTACGACTTCTGGTGGAGCTGCGGTTGAAATTACAAAAATTGTTGAAGAGAGTAGAGAACAACTAACAACAGCTGTCGACTCAATTAGTGGGGGCCTTGTTAATTTTCAGACAAATATAGATGATGCTTATGGACTATGGGATAAGGTGAGCCAAGCGTTAAATAGTTCTTTTTCAAAGGTTGAGGGGAATTCAATTAAGCAAGAAGAAAACCTTGAGGCAATTTCAATACAAGCAGATCAACAATCTAAAGAGATTATGGAATTATCAGAAGCGCTTCATGAAATAAAAGAAACTTCTAATATGACATTAAATCAAATTAAGAATGTCGAAGAGATGTCGGGGCTATTGAAAGATGATGCAGATCAACTCTTTATCCTCCACAAAGACTTATCTGGTACAGACTCTGAAGCAGCCTAACTATTGAGAAAAGATATTATAAGATAATCGACAACTTGACGTGTTAAAGCGATACTAAACACAAGTTAAATATTTAAACACTAAGTTGTACGAATCGCATGTTATTTAATAGCTACGAGTTTTTATTTATATTTTTTCCTATTGTTTTCGTAGTTTATCACTTCGGACTTAAACGAACGTGGAAAGTTCCTTTTCTTCTTTTGGCCAGTTACTATTTCTATGGCCATTGGAATTACAAGTTTCTTCCACTTCTTCTTTTCTCTACATTTGTGGATTACTTTGTCGGGATTAAAATAGAAAAAACGGATGATAAAAAGAAACAAAAAGGGTTACTTTATCTATCACTATTAATGAACTTAGGAGTACTGGGCTTTTTCAAGTATTCCAATTTCTTCATTGATAATTTAAACATGGTCTTAGATCATTTTGATATTCATCGGTTTGATAATATTCCAGATGTAGTACTTCCTGTTGGAATTTCCTTTTATACTTTTCAATCGTTGAGCTATACCATTGATCTCTACAGGAGCCATTCTAGGGCTTATCATCGCTTTACTCCTTTTGCAGCCTATGTTGCCTTATTCCCACAATTGATTGCAGGACCGATTATTCGACACACAGAACTCGTCGAACAGTTAGATGAAAGTGCGGGAAAGCGAATAACTCTTAAAAATATAAATAGGGGTCTCACCTTTTTCATTATTGGTCTGGCAAAGAAAATTCTTATTGCTGATACCATCGCGAAGGCCATTGATCCGGTTATATCAATGATGGATATTGCAACAACTCTTGAAGCATGGATGTGTGCATTCGGTTACACTCTTCAATTATATTTCGATTTTTCTGGTTATTCTGATATGGCCATTGGTCTTGGATTGTTATTGGGCGTTCAATTTCCTCAAAACTTTAACTCACCTTATAAGTCATATAGCATTACTGACTTTTGGCGAAGATGGCATATTACCTTGAGTAGTTGGTTAAGAGATTATCTATACATCTCTCTAGGGGGAAATAGAAAAGGACACAAGAGAACCTATCTTAACTTGTTTCTAACGATGCTACTGGGGGGACTGTGGCATGGAGCAGCTTGGACTTATGTGATTTGGGGAGCTTTTCATGGCGGTCTATTGGCCGTGGAAAGGTTCTTTAATTGGGATGAGAAGAGCTCTAGTATGGTTAAACATAGAGTTCGAGTTGCTATTACCTTTTTTGTGGTGATAATTGGCTGGGTTATCTTTAGGGCAGAAACAATAGACTTAATGACATCATGGCTTGAAAAATTATTCATTCCGCATGGTCCACTTTCGTATAATCATTTTGTAGCAAGAAATAGGGACCGTTTTGCCTTTGCTTGTGTAATAGGAACCTGGATTATTTTCAATCGGCCTAATACAACTGAAATTGATGAGCGTGATCATTGGCCAAGAATAAAGGCAATAGGATTGGTGCTCTTATTTATTCTTTCAATTTTATTTCTAGGTAATGACTCGCCTTTTCTATATTTTCAATTTTAGGATGTAGATGGAACACAAAAACTTTTTAAGAACATTTATCCTAAGTTTAATAGCCTTTCTGATTCTCTATGTTGGAGTTGTAGAAGTATTGAACCCTCATGTAACGGGATTTTTAAATATCCGCTCTTTTGAAAAGTGGACGACAAATATTGAGT
>JBFHGF010000088.1:0-9914 GCA_041583335.1 Bacteriovoracaceae bacterium | reverse complement strand
GCCTCCATTGCCCTCGAGCATACAAAAACTGCAAGCTATATGATCTATACTTCGGGCACAACAGGGCGACCAAAAGGAGTACTTGTTGGTGAAGGGACTCTTGCCCCTTTGCTTTCTTGGGTCAATGGTAACTCCAAGGCCCAATCAGCGAAGAAGACTCTTCAGTATTATTCTCTGGCCTTTGACCCTTCCTTACTTGAAATCTTTTCTACTCTTGTGAATGGAAATGAATTGGTCATCAGTGATCACGCCACCAAGAAGGATCTTTTCAGCCTTGTCTCTCATATTTCACGCCATGGGATTGAGCGACTCTTCTTTCCCGTAAGTATTGTGCAATTGATTTGTGAGGAGTTTTCTGATTCTCCTGAACTTTTTAAATCAATTAGCGAGATTAATTGTGGAGGTGACCGTATGGTTATCACTCCAGCAATTAAAGAGATGATTGCGGCAGTTAATGAACTCAAATCTTCTGAAACCATTGATATCAACAATCAATATGGGCCAACAGAGGCCACGATCATGGTGACGCAGCTAAAGCTTAGCGGAGATCCAAAACGGTGGCCGACAAGTCCCTCTATCGGGGTGGCCGTTGCAGAAACGGAGCTTCTCATTCTTGATGAGAATTTGGCTCCTCTGGATAGAGGGGAAAAGGGTGTTCTCTATATTGGTGGAAGTCTTCTCGCTCGTGGTTATTGGAAAAATGAAGCTCTTAGTGCAAAGAATTTTATTATCCATCCGCAAACTTCAAAGCGTTTGTACCGCACTGGAGATATTGCAGCGATAGACGAGCAAGGACATGTAAGTTTCTTTGGTCGTGAAGATCATCAAGTTAAGATTAATGGGCTTAGGGTTGAGTGCTCAGAGATTGAAAATTTAATTAAAGAAGAGCTTTTGGCCCTTAAAAGTCCCTGTGATGAAACTGTGGTATTGCTCTGTGATAGAAAATCAGTCCAGGGGCCTTCTCAAAAGTTCTTGGCCGCAGCAGTTAAAACCGAGCATGGTCTCTCTTGTGAGGAGCTTAAAGCGTCCCTTGCTAAACGGCTTCCTGCGGGGATGGTGCCGACTTATTTTCTTATGCTCTCAGAGCTGCCCCTTACGGCCAACGGAAAGATTGATCGTAAAGAGATCCAAGCGCTTATTGAAAATTCTTTTAAAGATACGGTGAAAAAAGGTAATTCAAACGAGAAGACCTCTCCCTCAACTCACCACCATTACGATTTTCTAAAAGACTGTGTTGAAGTTTTGCAAGAGGTGAGTGGACTTAATGAAATTGATAGTGAGCAAAGCCTCTTTGAACAATCCCTAACTTCCTTACAGGCCATTAAGTTTATCCACCGAGTGAATAAACTTTTTCAGGCCAAGTCCTATTCCTATAAATTAAATATTGCTGAACTCTATCAATATCCAAAACTCTCTGATCTTGAGAATTATTTACTTAAAGCGGAATCTTCTTCGGCCAAAGGTAGAGAAGGGAATCGCCAAAAGCGCTCTCAACGCTCAAGAAAAGTGGCCATCGTTGGGATGAGTTGCCGCTTTCCCAAGGCCGAGTCTTTAGAAGAGTTTTGGGAGTTGATTGAGAGCAATGGCAATGGCATCAGCCGCTTTAGCAAAGAGGAGATGACCCATCCCTCTCAAGATCGCCTTAAGGATCAAGAGAATTTTGTTCCAGCGCGTGGTATTTTAGAGGGGATCGATCTCTTTGATGCCCAGAAATTTAAAATTCCTCCACGTGTCGCCGAAGTGATGGATCCCCAAATGCGTCTCATATTAGAAGAGTCGCTAAAGGCCATATCCCATACGGTATACCTCAATAAGGAATCCACCGGGGTTTTCTATGGAATGAGTAATAATACTTATATTGACCAAGTCGAGGCCCTTCACAGTGAAAAGTGTGAGCAAGTGGGACGTTGGAATCTCGCTACCTTAAATGAAAAAGATTATATCGCTACCCAAGTGGCCCATAAGCTTAATCTCATGGGTCCGGCCCTTTCTATCCATACTGCATGTTCGACTAGCCTCGTGGCCATTGTTCAAGGGGTTAGAGCGATTCAAAATGGAGATTGTGAGTCAGCCCTCTGTGGGGGAATTCACATTGATTCGCGCCACAAGACGGGGCATTTACATCAAGAAGGCTCCATCTTCTCAAAAGATGGCTCTTGTCGCCCTTATGATGAAGACTCTTCGGGAACTATTTTTAGCGATGGTGTTGGGGTTATTGTCCTTAAGGATTATGACCTGGCGCTTGCAGATGGAAACCAAATCTTTGGTATTGTCGCTGGCTGCGGTTTAAATAATGATGGTGGCGATAAAACTTCTTTCACCGCCCCCAGTGTTCGAGGGCAGAGCAGAACCATTGAAATAGCCCTAGAGGAAGCGGGGATTTGTGCCGATGAAATTGCCTTCATTGAAGGTCATGGTACCGCGACTCCTGTGGGTGATCCTATTGAAGTTCAGGCCTTAGTTGCTGCCCTTAATGGGGTGGGGAATCATAAAGGTACTGAGATTGGTCTGACCAGTGTGAAGGCCCAGATTGGTCACACGGTCGCAGCAAGTGGCGTGGCCGGAGTGATCAAGGCCGTTCTGTGTTTGAATCAAAATACCATTCCTGGCACATCCCAATTTAAGAAAGTGAATCCTCTACTTAATATTGAGGACACTCCCTTTGTGATTGATGGCCAGTCTCGACCCAATCGAGATCCCAAGAAAAAATACTGTGGTGTCTCTTCCTTTGGAGTAGGCGGGACCAATGCTCATATTATAATTGAGCGAGTGGATACAGAGCACACCCACACCCAAAGAAAGACCCTTCAAAGTAGCACTCTCCTAACTTTAAGTTCAAATACGGCCAAAGGACTTCATGCCGAAATAAAGAGCATGCTCGACTTTTTGGCCGCAAAAGGGGATGTGATCTCTTTGCCTGCCTTGGCCAAAGCACTATCCCATAAAGAAGCTTCGTCCTATCGCAAGGCCTATGTGGCCTCCAGTATGGTCGAACTTAGAGCTCAATTAGCAAAAGATTTGGAGCAATGGAATAGTGAAAAGATCTCTAAAGTAACTTCCTACGATAAGGTTATTTTTGCGGCACCTGGACAGGGTTCTCAATATGCTTATATGGGCGGTCAGCTCTATCGCGAGTTTCCTATCTTTCGTGAGGCGGTCGATATTTGTATGCAGGCCTACCAAAGGGAGTTTGATATCGATTTGAGCAACTGCCTTTTTCATAACGGTAGTGGCCTAATTAATTTTACTCAGTATACCCAGCCCTGCCTCTTCGTCTTCCAATATGCGATGCTCTCTTTGCTGGAGTCATTTGATATTGAAGCAGATTTCCTTTTGGGTCACTCCGTTGGAGAGTTTGCCATTGCCGCTCACAATGGACTTATGAGTGTTCAAGATGCCATAGGCTTAATAGGCAAGAGGGGCATTCTCATGGCAGAGCTTCCCGCAGGAAAAATGTTATCTGTGCGCGAAGACAGTAAAGCAGTAGAAGATCTCATCGATCTCTTTGAACTCTCTGGTGTTGTGAAGAAGGGAATCCTCTCCATGGCAACGGTTAATTCAGAATCCCTCTGTGTGGTGGGAGGAGAGTCGCAGCAAGTTGATGCCTTTGCTAAATTCTTAGAGTCGAGAGGTATCATGGCCAAAGCGTTGCGAACCTCTCATGCCTTTCATACTGAGATGATGAACCCCATTGTAGATCAGTTCGCTCAAGCACTAGAGCTCGTTGATTTTAAAGAGGGAGTAGGACAGCAAATCGCTACCTCCGCACAAGGCCATGATATTTCCACTCGCGCCTATTGGAGTGAGCATATCGTTGCTGCGGTTAACTTCAAAGAGGGACTGAATTCTTTGGCCTCTCATTTAAAGAATGAAGATAATATTCTTGCTTTTGATATCGGTCCTCGTTTTGTGGCAGGACAATTAATGAAGCAAAGTCAGGCGCTCAAAAGTAAGAGAATAGATGCCTTTGCTTTGAATAAGGCCTGTGTTGAGAGTGAGACACTGGACTTCTTAAGTGCCTTGGCCCGTGCCTGGGAGAAGGGTTTAAATATAGACCTTCGAACTCTTTATGGTGAACTCCCTTGGTGTGAGACTCCTAATGTAGTATTTGATAGAAAATCTTATTGGGCAGGTTATCCCCTGATTCAAGAAAGAACTTCTGAACCAAGTCATCAAAATCAAAATAATCATATCAATCAAAGCTTTAAAATTCTCAAAGAGGAATGTATGGCAAACTTTAAGAACACATTAAAAACCTTTATCGAAGATAAGTCAGGCTTTTCTGATCTCCCCATCGATGCAAGCTTTCTCGAACTAGGACTTGATTCTCTTTTACTAACTCAATTGGCCATTGATCTGAAAAACGAATATGCAGTTGAAGTTGGCTTTAGAGACCTTATGGACTCTATTGATACTATAGATGCTCTAGGGGATTTCCTCACCCAGAGTAACCCTGATCTTATTAAAATGGCCCAAGAAGTGAGTGCTGCTGCCCAAGAAGTGAGTGCGCCTCAACCTGTTATTCAAGCTCAAGCCCAGTACCAAAGTCAAACACAAGCGGCCCCTGCTCCTATGCAAATGCTCTCAAGACCTAGCGCGGCTCCTGTTGCCATGTCTAGTGATCTTGGTGCCATTATCCAAGGTCAAATGGACCTTATGCGCATGCACCTTGAGTTGATGTCAGGTGTGCCCGCGACTTCTCAAAATAATATTCCTGTCGCGGCCCCTACCACTGCTACTCAGGTTCCTGTTGAGCAGAACCAACCGAGTGCTACACTAACGAAGGCAACGGCACAGACTAATGAAAGCAGCGAAGAAGAAAGTGTCAAAGGGACCGTTAATACTGCAAAAGTGGCCTTTGGTGCCCAGGCCCGGGTGAATACTATTCGAGAAGAGTCTCAGGCGCAAATTAAAGAAAGTGTGGATAAAATCATTAGTGCTTATTGTGCCAAGACACCCCAGTCCAAAGCCTATACCCAGAAATATAGAAAAGTGAATGCCGACCCTAGAGTAGTGACTGGCTTTAGACCAGAAGTGAAGGAGTTAACTTATCCTTTAGTGGTTAATCGCTCCAAAGATCAACGCCTTTGGGACATCGATGGTAATGAATATGTCGATGTCACTTGTGGCTTTGGATCAAATTTCTTTGGAAATCAAAACGAGCGCATCATAAAGGCCCTCCATGATCAATTGGATCGTGGTTTTGAAATTGGACCTCAGCATGAACTTGCTGGTGAATGTGCCGAATTGATTTGTGAACTAACGGGAAATGAAAGGGCCGGTTTTTGTAATACTGGTTCTGAAGCGGTTTTAGGTGCTCTTAGAGTGGCCCGTACCATTACGGGACGTCAGAAAATAGTTATGTTCAAGGGCTCTTACCACGGGATTAATGATGAAGTGATTGTTCGTGGTCGTGGTGATGGCAGGGCGATGCCCGCAGCAGCAGGGATTAATCCTAGTGCTACTAAAGATATGATCCTTTTGGATTACGGGACAGATGAGGCCCTTGCCTATATTCGTGATCATGCGAAAGAGTTGGCCGCCGTCATAGTTGAGCCCGTTCAAAGTCGACGCTCGGATTTTCATCCCAAGGCCTTCTTACAAGAAGTGAGGGCCATTACGGAAGCATCGGAAACGGCCTTTATTTTTGATGAAGTGATCACAGGTTTTCGAATTGCCCTGGGTGGAGCACAAGAGTACTTTGGTATTCGTGCTGATTTAGTCACCTATGGAAAAATCATTGGTGGGGGGATGCCTATTGGTATCGTCAGTGGAAAGTCCAAGTTTATGGATGCCCTTGATGGGGGAGATTGGCAATTTGGTGATGATAGCGTTCCCACTACGGCGATTACTTACTTCGCCGGGACCTTTGTTCGCCATCCCTTGGCCTTGAGAGCATTAAAGGAGGCCCTTCTCATTCTTAAAGAAGGGGGCAAGGATCTATATTTTAATATCAACCAAAAGGCCCAGAAGTTTGTGGATCAATTGAACCTCTTTTGTGAAGTCTTTGGGGCTCCTATTGCTGTTGATAATTTTGGTGGAGTATTAAAACCTCGCTTCACAGATTCGGGTAAGAATAATGATCTCTTCTTTGCTCTTATGCGTTTAGAAGGAGTGCATTGCTATGATGGTTTTCCTTGGTTTGTGACTCTAGGTCACCAACAAGGGGACCTAGAATTTGTTGGGGAAACTTGGAAAAAGTGTATAATACAGATGCAATCGTTAGGTTTATTTCCCAAAGGTCTTATCTCTAGTGAAGTAGGTCAAGGCCAAGGTGACTTTGTCATTCCTCCACAGAGTGGGTCAGTTCTCGTAAAGAGTGAAGAGGGAAAACCAACTTGGGTCGCACAGAAGGAAACTAAGAATCAATTAAGTTAGGTGTACTGTGGAGACTATATCCAATCAGGATCTTTTACTCGCCATTGAAACAACGGGTGAACAAAGAGAAATATGGAACTCTTGTCAATTCGACAAGAGTGCGTCCCTATGTTTTAACGAATCGATAACCATTGAATTCATCGGTAAACTCGATATTGAAGCACTGAAGCGCTCTCTGGTGCAGCTTCTTGAACGCCACGCTTCTCTTCGTTCTTGTTTCAGTAACGATGGAAAGTATATGATGGTGAAGAACCATCAAGAACTCTCTTTTCGTCATATAGAATATCAAGTCGACGACACAGTTAAGCAGATTGAGAAAGAAGAATGCTTGAAGCTCTTTGATCTAGGCAATGGACCTTTGATTCGCTTTTCTTTGCTTACACCTGTACCTGTTGATCATTCTCCTACTGCGGATACGCAAAAACATTATCTGGTCTTAACTGCCCATCATATTATCTGTGATGGTTGGAGTTGGGCGATTCTGACTAGTGACCTAGGTCACTTCTATAATAGTGATGTTGAAAAGGTATTTTCTCCACTTCCCAAGGCCGCTCAATATTGGAATTATTCGCAATATAAGAAGAGTGTTGATAAGAATGCTGATCGAGAGTACTGGCAGAGGGTTTTTTCTAAGGCCCAGGCTCCTATCGATTATCCGATGGTCAAAACAAGACCGGCCTTTCGCACCTTTCACTCTCTGCGCCTGGATACAACCTGTTCGCAAGACTCAATCACAAAATTAAGAGAAGTGGCCCGTCAAAATAAAGTGACCCTCTATCAATACCTCTTAGGAGCGTTCTTTCTCACCATGGCCAAAAGGGGCAACGCCTCTGACCTGACCATTGGTATCTCCCAAGCTGGTCAAACGATGCCGGAATTTTCAAGTTTAGTAGGCCATTGTGTGGGGCTGTTGCCGATTCGTTTAGAAAAGGTCGATACCTTAGATTTCAAGGCCAACCTGGGCCAAGTAAAGAAAGCTATGCTTGAGGCGCAAAAGCATTCCCAGCTCTCCTTTGGTGAGATTTGTGAAGTGGCCATAAAAGAGCGCGACCCTTCACGAGTTCCTCTTGTTCCTATTACATTCAACCTCGATGTACAGCCACAAGGGCAGGGGCTTAATTTTAAAGACCTGCAGTGCCGCTTTACTACTAATCCTCGCTTCTATGAAAATTTTGAGATGTTCATAAATCTCACTTTGATTGGTGACCATGCCGTCATTGAAAATCAATACAATACAGATTTATACACTTGTGATGAAGTAATGAATCTGCAAGAGACTTATCGCTCCTTACTTGATCATCTGGCCACTGGAGCCCCGGCCTCTACCTTTGACTTTGACCACTCTTTTAAATCGGCCAATGAAATAGAAGATGATGATAAAGAAGTTGACCTGAGTATTCAAGGTCCTATTGCTCAAGTCTTCAAAGAGGTCGAGGAGGTAAGTGCTCATCCTATATCTATTCCCAGTTCTTTTCGTGATCAATTGCGCTCGATTTGGAGTGATATTCTCGTTGTCGAAGAAGTTAAAATTAAAGATGAAGATGGCTTTTTCACTCTTGGCGGCCATTCCCTTTTAGTAACCGAAGTTATATTGGCCGTGAAAAAAGAGATGGGCATTACACTGACGATGAAGGACTTATTTTTAAATCAGGAGTTTTCAAAATTTTGCCAAGTGGTCTTTGAAAAAGAAAAGTCCAATATAGAGGAAAGAAAAGAAACTACTCATGAACAAAATTATGAACAAGAAAGTTCGGCACTACTTACTATTGAAGAGGGCACCTATAATCCAGACGCCGCTCCTTTATCGTGGCAACAACAAAGGACATGGCTCTTTCAAGAGTTAAACCCAGAGAGTACGCTTTTCAATTTACCTTCTTTATTTCAATTTAAAGGAGAGATGAATGTGGAGGCCTTAAAAGGGGCCTTAATCCATTTTCAGTGCTCTCATCCTCTGATTAACTCTACTTTAACTACCAAAGAGGCCATGCCCTACTGGCGTGTTTCACAGGATCAAAGTCAACTGCGTGATGTAGAAGTGGTTGACCTTAATAAAACCTATAAAGGCAAATCAATTGATTTTATTATCAAAGACCTGGTTCGCATCCATACTGAAGAGGCCAATCGTCCCTTTGACATGAAAGGGCGCCTTTATCAGGCCAAAATATACCGCTATCAGAGGGGCAAGGGAGAAGAAGACTATACGTTCCTGGCCCAAAAAGTTCACCATATTATTTGGGATGGTTGGTGCTATGACATTTTTCTTGAGCAACTAGAGCGCAATTATAAGGCGATCTTATCTGGAGATAAGCTCTCTTGTGCCTCGACTCTCACTTACTACGACTACGCTCGTTGGCAAAATGATCTTCCTACTAAAGCTTTCTATAAAGAAAAACTTCAGTATTGGAGAAATGAATTTTCTGACCTTCCTGAACCTTTGGATCTTCCTATAAAGCCAGGTTTAAAAAGGGAAGAGAAGAAATATCAAGGTCAGTCACTTTTCATTCAATGGAGTGAGGAGGTCGTACTCCCCTTAGAGAACTTAGCTCGCTCTCATGGGACGACATTATTTAATGTGATGATAACGGCCTTTAAATTATTTCTTTCTCGTTATAGTGGTCAAGAAGATATTGTCGTCGGTACCCCGATGCGAGGTCGAGACGCATTGGATTTAGATAAGGTTATTGGCTTCTTCGTCAATAATATTGCAATTCGCTCCTGTGTGAACTCACAAAAGAGCTTTTCAGAAAACTTAAAACAAGTTTCTGAAAAGACGGCCATGGCCTTTGAAAATGGTCTAGTACCCTTTGACGTTATTGTTAAAGATGTCGTTAAAACACGTGATCCTGCAAGAACGCCCCTATATCAGGCCTTCTTCATGTATCAAGATGCAACCAATCGCGATACAAATTTCTGTGGTACTGAACGCAGCAGTTATCGTCTGCCCCGTGGAGCTTGCCATACGGATATTGATTTTTGGGCGAGGCGAGATCGTGATGGAATGATTGGCGGATTTGACTTCGATTTTGAACTCTTTAGCGCTGCCCAGATGGAGCAGATGACAGAGGACTTCAAGACTTTTCTTGGTGAGATTGCAGAGCTTGAATCTCATAAACAGAAAGTCTGTGAAGCACGCTTTCTCAACCCTATGCACTTTAAAACCTTAGTTGAAGATCTCAATCAAACAAAGGCACATAATCATCAAGATAAGACCATTGCCGAGTTGATTGATGAAACGGCCAGGCGCTATCCTAGTCAAGTGGCCATTTCCTCTTTAAAAGGGGAGCTCACTTATGCTGAAGTTTTAGAACTGAGTGATTCTCTGGCCCAGTATCTTATCGAAGAAGGGGTGGTAAAAGGAGATCTCGTTGGGATGGCCTTACCGCGGACCCATTACTTACCTGTGTGCTTACTGGCGATTATAAAGGCGGGCGCGGGCTATGTTCCCCTTGATCCCACGTATCCCGCAGATCGCCTCTCCTATATGATTGAGAACTCTCACCTTAAACTTGTGATCTGTGATCCTGAAGATGGAGAGT
>JBFHGF010000087.1:0-10004 GCA_041583335.1 Bacteriovoracaceae bacterium | reverse complement strand
TTAAATTTAATTGTTTTATTTATTGCATTAGTGGGTGTTGCGAAGCGCAACTATATTCTGGATAAAACTTCACCTTTTGAAAATTTCTTAATCGACTCTTTTGCTCCACTACAGTCATCCGTTACTTCGGTGCGCTCTGAAGTAGGGAACTTCTTTGATCACTATATTGCCAATATAAATGCATCGAAGGGAAATATTGAGCTTAAGCGCAAGATCGATGATCTAGAGAATAAAATTTTTGAATTTAAAGAACTGTCGCGAGAAAATAAGCGCCTCAAAAAGCTCCTCGACTTTGGAGATGGTATTACTTATCGCAAAGTTTTGGCCCAAGTGGTTGCTTGGGATGCCAATAGTGACTTCAATGTCATCCGTATCAATAAAGGACTAAAAGACGGAGTCCAGCTTCAAGCTGCAGTTGTGACTTCTGAGGGGTTGGTTGGATATATCTATCGATTGACTGATCATTTCTCGGACATCTTAACCGTTCTCGATTCCAATAACCGTGTTGACGGGCTTGTGCAAAGAGTGCGCAGCCATGGAATTATCGAGGGCTATAATAACGAAAAAAGTATAATGAAGTATATCTCCCGCGCTGAACCGATTATTCTCGGAGACACTGTTATCACTTCGGGTCTAGGGAATATTTACCCTAAGGGCGTAAAGGTAGGGACAGTTTCTCATATTGAAAGAGAGAGTTACGGCATTACTCAGAATGTTGAAATTACTCCCGCTGTTGACTTTGGTCGCCTTGAGGAAGTTGTGATTCTTCTCTCAAGTGAAGATGATCAAAAGAGAAGAGAGTGGGAAGCACTCGATCAGATGGATGAAGAAGCTGATAATAAGGAGAAGAAGTGAAAGGTAATTTCGCACACCTGATAAGACCTTTGGGCATAACCCTGTTGATCTTAATCGTTCTTGAAATTTTAAGTACGGCCTTTCTACCCATGGTAGGACTCACCAAGTATCGGATTCCGTTTAATGTTCTCATTATTCTTTATATGGGATTCAAACTGGAAACTCCTTTTACTTCAATTATGATTCTCATACTTCAATACACCCATTCTTTCTTTAGTATTGAAGGTTGGGAGATGGGTACCGTTGCAGGAGTGATGATTTGTATCATTATTAGCTATCTCAAGGATCTGCTGCATCTCACTTCAAGTGTGATTACCATTGTTGTTACTCAAATGTTTCAAACGTTGTGGTTTTTAATTGTTTCAAGTCTTATCTATCTTAAGACGGATGATTTTTCATATATTGCTCAAAAGTTCTGGCGCTTTCTTCCTGAGAGTATTGTCATAAGTTTAATGGCCCCTTTTCTCTTCAGTATTCTAGATGTGATCTGGAAGACGGAAGGGGAGAGTCGAGGGCTTGGAAGTAGTGTTTAAGGTTTTGTAGATGTTTGGTGAAGATGATCTGGTCCGACAACATAAAGGTCGGGCCGATACTATCGGTAATATATTAATTCTCTGTTTTGTCATTATTTTGGCAAGGCTTTGGTATTTACAGATTTACCAAGGGGAACTGTTCTATAAGTTTTCGCTAGAAAATAGGCTGAGAAAAGAAGTCATTAAGGCCCCGAGGGGAATGATCTTTAGTCGAAATAGTCAAATGATGATCCATAATATTCCTCGTTTTGATGCCGTCATTATTCCTCAGTATCTGAAAAATAAGAATACGACACTTGAGAGGCTCTCGAAAGTTTTGGAAATGTCTGTTGACGATATACGCTCAACTCTTGCGAAGAACAGAACTCAGGCCAGATATCGCGCAGTAACGATTAAGAAGAATATTTCTTTGAAAGAAGTTTCTATTATTGAAACGGAAAACTCTAAAATGCCAGGTGTTCGCGTTCAAACCTTTATTTCTCGTGAATATCGAGATGGCGAAGTCGGAGCTCACTTGCTTGGCTATATCTCGGAAATTAACCAACGCCAATTACCAAAGTATCGTAAACGTGATGGATATGATTATAAACTTGGGGACTTCATTGGACAGGCCGGAATTGAAGAGAAGTTCGACCTCGCCCTAAGAGGGGATGACGGTTACGAGTTTGTGGAAGTGGATGCTCGAGGAAGAATGAGAAGGAACTTGCGCTCCAGTGTTCTCTTTGCGGGAATTGAAAATAAAGAGGCGACTCCTGGTAATAATATTAGATTGACGATTGATCGCGATATGCAGCTATCCGCCTTCAAGGCCCTAGAAGAAAAAGTGGGTGCAGCTGTTGCTGTTGATATTAATTCGGGAGAAATTTTGGCCATGGTTTCTAGACCGGCATTTGATCCCACTAAATTTTCGAGAGGTCTGACTAAAGAATATTGGGATTCTCTAGTTGAAGATGAAAATAATCCCTTGAGAGATAGAACGATTCAAGAGCACTATCCTCCCGGATCAACCTTTAAGGCCATTACTGCGATTGCCGCTTTAGAAGAAAAAATTGTTAAGGCCGACCAAGAGTTAAAGTGTGGGCCTACTTTTAGATTGGGAAGAAGAGTTTTTCACGATTGGAAAAGAAGTGGTCACGGACCTACAGATGTCTATAAGTCTTTAAGGAGATCAGTGGATGTTTATTTCTATCAAATTGCCACTCAGCTCGATATTGATAAACTCGCTGAATACGCTCATATGTTTGGTCTTGGTGAAAAGACCGGAATCCCGCTTTCTCGTGAGACCTCTGGGCTCATCCCCACAAAAGAATGGAAGCTTAAAAGAAGTGGAGAGGAGTGGCAGCTAGGGGAAACCGTTTCCTGTGTGATCGGCCAATCCTATGTTCTGGTAACTCCTTTGCAGTTGGCCATGGCCTACGCTGCTATTGCTAACGGGGGAACCTTATATCGGCCCCATCTTATTAAAGAGATTTTCACCAATAGTGGAAAAATCCTTGAAGAATTTAAACCTGAGGTTGTAAGTAAGGCCAATGTAAGTGAAGAAACTTTGATGGCCGTTCGAAAAGGTCTTTATCAAGTGGCCAACCATCCTAGAGGAACGGCGTTTTGGTATAAGGGCTTTGGGCTACAGATGGCCGGAAAGACGGGAACGGCGCAAGTTCGATCCATGTCTTCAAAAGAGCTCTTCTCAAAATGTGAAGATATGCCTTATCTAGATAGAAACCACGGTCTTTTTGTTGGCTTTGCTCCCTTTGATAACCCTAAGGTTGCTGTGGCCGCGATCGTTGAACATGGTTGTCACGGCTCCTCGGCCGCTGCTCCTGTCGTTCGGGATATTTTAACTACTTATATGAAAAAGTATGAGCCCGAAGCATTTGCTAAGAACGAAAAGAAAGAAAAGGAAGAGTACTACTCCTTTATTCGCAAGCGTAATGCTGCTAGACAAAAGCAGAAGGAAGAAGAGGAACAAGAAGCACAAAGAGCTGAAGCTGAAGAAAGTAGTGATGGAAATGAGGAGTAAGGTATGAATAGAAGTGCTTTTGTAGAATTTTTCAAGAAGTATGATTTCACTTTCTTTGGAATCTCCCTAGCTATTTTCATTATGGGAGTATTCAACCTCTACTCGGCAACTCACGCCTCGGCTTCCACCGTAATGTCGGATCTTTTTAAAGTACAGATGGGCTGGTATGCGATCTCGATTGTTATTGGTTTTGGCATTAGCTTCATTAATCCCAAAACATTCTTTCGCTACTCCTACCTCTTCTATATTCTCAATGTCGTTCTTCTTGTTCTTGTTTTGGTCCTTGGTCACAAGGGAATGGGGGCACAGCGATGGATTCTCTTGGGCCCGATTCGCCTCCAGCCCTCGGAGATTACTAAAATTGCAGTTATTCTTGTTTTGGCCCGTTGGTACGCAAAGAGTTCTCCAGATAGAGAGCTGGGCTTTAAGGAACTTATTCTTCCGGCCATTATTGTGATGATTCCTACTATTTTGATTGTTCTCGAGCCAGACCTAGGAACTGGTCTTCTTGTGATGCTTATCTTTCTTGTGGTGAGTTTCTATCGCAGACTAAAATGGACAACAATTGGTATTCTCGCTGTGATTGCTCTGGTCAGTGGGGGAGTCATGTATAAGTTCGGTCTTAAAGAATATCAGAGAAGAAGAATTATTACTTTTCTAAACCCTGGTGCGGATGCTCGTGGCTCCGGTTATAATGCCATTCAATCAAAGATTGCTATTGGCTCAGGTCAATTTGCAGGAAAAGGTTTTCTAAAATCATCTCAGGCTTCGCTTAACTATTTACCAGAAAACCATACCGACTTTGTCTTCTCCATTTTTAATGAAGAGCATGGTTTTATTGGCTCACTGATTTTGATTTCCCTTTATTTGATTCTCTTCTTTCGCTTTATATGGCTGGCGCAATCCGTGCCAAGGATGTTTGACTCAATTGTCGCCATCGGAATAATGTCTCTCTTCTTTTGGCACACCTTTGTGAATATGGGCATGGTGATGGGACTTATGCCAATCGTGGGTCTGCCACTACCTTTGATGTCCTATGGGGGATCGAGCTTGGTGACCTTCGGTATTTGTACCGGAGTGGCCACCTCTATTAGTAATGCTCGAAACCTCTTCTGATTACTCAGCGTAAACGGTGATTTCTTCTAGGATATTGCAGCTTCTCTTATCGACAATAAGAGCGAGCTCAAACCAACCGCTATGTTCTGATCCAGTGGCCTTATAGTATTCTATAGTTTGATCTCGATAGTCGTTAAAGAAAAAGGCTTCTCCTCTATGGTTGTAGAGGGAATCTCCTAGGGCGACTTCACCTACCAATGAAATTTCGATTCTTCGGTCTCGAGAAGGCTGTAGAATCTGTCTTTCCAGATAGAACTCAGGGCAGCTAGCAAAGTTATTTAAGGAAATAAGAAGAGTGAGTAAGCTCATTAGGGCTTTCATATTGGGGTCCTTGGGGTAGGGGTCAATCTTATGCACCTCTTATCTCTTACGAGAAAGGGATAATCAATTTCAGTTATGGTCTTTGAGTAAACTTTACAGTTTCAATAGGTTAGGGATGGCCTCCCGATTGCATATTATAAGTATAGAAATAGTAAAGCTCGAAATTTTAGGGAGTTAGCATGAATGAAACGTTTAAATATTCTACAATCCTCGCAAAAATAGTCATTTTAAGCCTGATCTTGGCCGCCTTTATGGTATCTATGACCAAGACATTTGCCCAAACCCCTAATGAGTCCATGGTTCTGCAAACAGTGAGGTTGTCCCTCTGGTATGAAGGGGCCAATGAAAAAGTGGAAAGACCCTCTGCTATGGCCTCTCTTGAGGAGTTCTATCCGGAAGAGTTATATCGTGCTCTCGAAAAACATGATGAGCAAAAGAAAGTGAGCTTTGCCCTTAAAAATTAATGATAATTACTTCCCTGATAAGCTTGCCCTCGCTGTTGCAAGGGCAAGATCATATTTCTTCTATAGATTGAGATTTTCTAAAATTTGAAGTGTCGTAAACTTAAGTGCTGACTTCAGAGCATGCGCCTGCTGAGTTACTCTTTCATGTTCAGGATAAACCTTATTCGCTACCCAACAACCTTGAGGCCCTAGAATCAGTTCAAGTTCACCAAGAAATGAACGAGTATTCCAGTCGTAATCACGGGCCACAGAGAGGTGGTCATTAGACTGAATTGGTCCAGGCATCATCATACAAATCATAGGATCTAGAACCCTTTTGATAGGAGCATTACTGATTCCTGCGATCTGTGTTCTCAATTGATTGAAGATAAGATCACCGAGCTCTTGTTCAAAGTTAATAGGTTCACCTTCACGAGTTGCATTCCATGCTGCAGTTCCTGTCGCGCGAACAAGGGTTACTCTGAGCACTTGGTCTTCAGCAAGGGTGGTAACAAAGTGTTTGATGTTGTGGATGCCATTGGCAAATTCTGAAGTTGCAAATCTATAAGAAGCGATGTCTTTAGCAAAAGCTCCTGTTGCAAGAATAAGGGCCGATAAAGCGATGAGTAGTTTGTTTTTCATTTCAATCTCCCGATTTAAGTTGAGCTGTTCACTCAGGTTTGTTTTCTGAAGCCTTTGTACGGCAGAAGGTCAAAACGAAATAGATTTTTTTAATTAATTTGTATGATATTATTTAATATAGTACTTAATTTATATTTATAAATAATTGAAATTATATGAAAAAGACCGTCTTCGACTTCAAAGATTATAAGCCTTATTTGAATGAAAAAATCTTAAGCTCCCCCTATAAAGGCCGCGGTCTTAAGAGAAAGATGTCCATACATCTCAATGTTCAGACCGCTTTTGTCTCTCAAGTCCTCAATCATCATGTTCACTTTTCGCTAGAGCAGGCCATAAAGCTTAATGACTTTTGGAGTCACAGCAAAGAGGAGTCGAAGTTCTTTTTGTTATTGGTTCAGTATCAAAGGGCGGCATCTCGGGAGTTGCAGAAATTCTTTAAAACGGAGATGGATGAAATCTTAGAGAGGAGATCGAATCTTAAAGAAAGATTAAATATCAAAGATAGTCTCGATGAAACCAATCAGCATATTTACTACTCTGCTTGGACCTATGCTGCTGTTCATATCTTACTCTCTGTTCCTGCCTATCAAGCTCCAAAGGCCATAGCAGATCACCTTCGTGTTCCTCTAAAGCGAATTCAAGAAATTTTAGATTTTCTTTGCACCACAGGATTAGCAGTGCAAAAACAAGATCGCTATGAAATTGGTCTAACGAGAATTCACCTGAGTAAAGATAGTGTGCAAATTCGTAGGCATCATACCAATTGGAGAAACCAGGCCATTCAAAGTATCGATAAGAATGACCCTGAAGATCTTCATTACTCCAATGCGCTATCAATGAGCCATAAAGATGTTCCTAGAGTAAAAGAGATCATCATTAAGGCCATTGAAGATTGTCGTGAAATTATTAAGGTGTCCAAAGAAGAGCGCCTTCAGATTCTAACGATGGATTTCTTCGGAATCAATGAAGGCGATAAGTAATTTATTGCTTACAGGTAACCATGAGAGTTTGGTGGATTACTTTTCCCTGGCCTTGAAAGCGTTTTAATAAATTGACGGAAAATGGATTACTCGTCACTGGGCCTTGTGTTTGGGCACAAGTCGCACTTTTAGTTTGAAGGCCAAGTTGATTTTCGCAAATCGCCAATTGAAGGTGATCGTAGAAAGTATTGTAGGAGAGTTCTACTTGGTAAGTTGCGACTTCCACAGCTGGTGCTACATCAACAGCGATGAGTTGTGTTGCATAGATATCAGAACCTTCGATTAGGTTATGCTCCCATTGCTGGGGAAGCAAGGAGAATTGATATTGATTAGGATTGAGCTCAAAGTTTTGAAGAGAGAGAAAACTCACTTTCTTTTTTCCGTCGAGCAACATTCTTGCTTCGCACTTTAGAGTGAATGGAAAATCCGTAAGCGGTCTTCTGCGTTGGGGTTGGTTCATTGGTCCAACAATATGTCCTCCGGAAGACTCCGCACCGTTGAAAATATTTTGAAGCTCTTCAAAATTTAATTTCATTTGAGGAATATCAAAGTCAATATGGCCAAACTCAGGAATACAGGGGATTGGTTTAAGCGAGAGGCGTACGTTTACATCAGAGCATAGGGGCTTTTCGATAGGAGTAACGGAGAAGCCGGAAGCAAAGATACTAAGTGTTTGAAATATAAGAGCTGAGATTAGAAAACGTTTCATATAATTCCCCCGAAGTATTGAGTAGCCTTTTTAGAACACAAAAGGACCAACAATCAATGCTGATGCAGTGCGCTTGGAAAAAGTTATAGATAAGTCCAGAGAAGTTGGATTTATTGCAAATTTGCTCTATGTGACAAAAACTGATATATAGTATTATATACAGACTACTAGACATGATTAGTCTAAAGTCAGTTTTGGAAAATATATGAGAAAGATATCCCTAATTGGTAGCCTCCTAAAGAGGATTTACCGATCCTACTCAAATGAGCTACTCGATTCTCTCGAGCAGAGGGGATTTACTGACTTAAGACCAAGTTTTCTTGAAGTTCTCCTTTATATTTGCGAAGTTGATGGCCCTTCAATTAAGGAAATTGGTCGTGCTTGTGGGCTAAAGAAACAGACCATGACTTCTCACCTCAATGAATTAGAAAAACGTGGTTATGTGGAAAGGCGCTCTGGGCTGCGTGATAAGCGTGAACAGCATATCTATTTAACTGGATATGGAGAGAAATTTAAGCTCAACCTCTTTGAGTGTACTGACGAAATTGAAAAGAACTACGCAGAGATCGTAGGTGATGTTGAGCTCGATCGCGTTCAGCATCTTTTGAAGAACTTTCATGGAAAAATTTCTTCAGCAAAGAATCACGAACTCCCTCTCTAATTATTCTTTGAACGTACCAATCGTTCGCTTTCTCTTGGATGGCCAGAACTCATGGCCACCTGAAATATTATTCAAATTGAAGAAT
The DNA here is from genome assembly GCA_041583335.1 of Bacteriovoracaceae bacterium. Lineage (GTDB taxonomy): Bacteria > Bdellovibrionota > Bacteriovoracia > Bacteriovoracales > Bacteriovoracaceae. Next base: position 1,639 of record JBFHGF010000087.1, on the reverse strand, counting down.
CCTTTTTTAACCAATAACTCACAGGCTTGAATCGAGCGTAGACCTCTTTCACTGATGACCAGAATAGGTGTGGTCTTATTGATAATCTCATGACAGCGAGTATTGAGTTCCTCTAGAGGAATATGAATAGAGCCTGGGAGTTGCTCTGAAGGGGCCGTGCCATGGTAGCTGACATCAATAAGAATAAAATCCATATCCGGATTGTTGTAAATTTCAAAGGCGCGCTGAGGAGAGAGGTCGTTATAGGGACGACCATAGAGAATCATGGAGTCGTCGATATCCTGGCCATTCTTTACACGAATAAGATGATTGCGTTGTAGGCTAATAGAGAAGTCTAGCTTTTCATCTAAACGATTAATATTCTTTTCGATATTAGAAAGTCTTTGGTTCATTGTTTCTAATAACTTAAAAATTTTAATTTCCATCATACTAATAGCCTCTAAAATGTGGGATAGAACTCACCGAAATGAATTCTTCCGGTAATAACGATTGTTAAGAAGCAGGCCGTAAAGAAAGTGGCCCCTTCATATACTCCATAACCCATCTCAACACTGGTGTTATCCTGATGCCCTTCTGATTTTACAAGTTTATCGAGATCATCTTCTAAAAAGAAGATCATTTTTATCCCCCAGATAAAAACAGGGAGAATGATAAGAGAGAGGAGAATTTTTAAAATGGCCTGAATACTGAACCATTTAATCTCGGTCAATGCGATATTGAGGGAGGAGGCAATGATCAAACTCCAACCGAGGAAGAAGCCAAAATACGATATTCCAACCGCCATATTCTTTTGAATGAGAAGGCGATTGAAAGACAATTTACTCATGAGGGGAAAAGTCTTAGTGGCAAAGCCAACAAGCACAAGGGAGAAGAGCCAGAGAAAAATGAGCATAACAAGGGAGGTTCCTGAAGTGCTTAAGATGACTTTCAAAACCATGGCCACGCCAAGAGCATGGGCCAATCCGATCAAGGAATAGGAAGCATTCTTTCTTTTGACGACTTCATCATGATATTCAAAGTTATAGAGCACAATGCTATCGATGGTGTATAAGCTTAAGATGTAGATAATAAAACCTGATATCGCCTGAAGAAAGAAATCCATTACAGCAAAGACAAAACCTTGGTCTAAACTAAAGTGGTATTCTGAAAAAACAATTCCAATACCAATAAGTCGCGAAAAGAAGTGCAAGGTTTCTGCCGAGTTCTTTGAGGGCGTGAACTTGCGAAACATTTGGGAGCGCAAGGATGGATAAACGAGATAGTGCACGTACCGATAGAGAAAGAGTATCAAACAAATAAATAGAGTGAAGACAAATCTTAAGGTTAATTTGTCGAATAATTCATTCATTCTTGATTCTCCTGCGTAACCCTTTTCCATGGTGGAATATTGATGTAATCGCTGAGGTGTTCCATGAGGATATATTCCTGGTTATCTCTTTTAAAAGGACTATTCTCATCGAGATGTCCTGTAATGGTTCCTTTGGTGCCAAACTCATTATTGAGACCAAAGAAGGGCTTTTCATTTTTTAGATAGATTTGAGATTCTTCGTAGAACTCGTGGGTAGGACGAAAGTCATCCCAGTAGAATTGATAGGGGAAATGTCTGTAAGCGCGGTGGAAATACCACTCTCTCTTTCCT